>CAIWVZ010000177.1 GCA_903916245.1 uncultured Planctomycetota bacterium
GGGGAGTGGAGTCGTCATGCGGTCGAAGTTGTTCCTCGCCGTCGTCGTCGGTGTCCTCACGTGCTTCGGGTTCCCGCTGCAGGCGCAAGAGTTCCAATCGAACGGGCCGACGCACCGCATCGCGGTGACTCCGGGAAGCCCGCTCCTCGGCCAACTCGCCGAGAAGCGCGCGGTGCTCCATATCGAGGACTACGGCTCGTTCCTCTACCTCGTCGTCGATGCGGCGGCCTCCGGTGGCGCATCGTTCCTTCGCGCCGCGGGCGCGGAGATCCGTGACGAAGACGCCGTGATCGGGATCAACGGCATGGCGTTCGACACGGCCGATCGCGAACGCACCGCTCGCGTGCTCGCGACGATGCCCGAAGGCTTTGGTGCGGGGGCTACACCTTCGGCGGCCGCCTTCGGCGCTTCGGCGGCGCAACTCGTCATCGTTCAGTTCGTCGGTCCGGTGCGCGACGCGTGGCTCGACCGCCTTGCGGCAACCGGAGCGCGCATCGTTTCCTACATGCCGTCGAACGCCTACGTCGTGTCCGTCGACGCGGCGGCCTCGACCGCTCTCGCCGCTTTGGCGAACGAACCGGTGGTGCAGTGGGTCGGTGCCTACGCTCCGTGGATGAAAATCGACGCGGATCTCCGTCGCATCGTGTCGACGGGCGCCGGGCGTGCCGACGTCGTCGTGCAAGTCATCAACGACGGTGCCGGTCGCGGCCTCGTCAATCTCCTTCGCAGCGGCGAGGCACGCGACATCCGCCCGGCGCAGGAAGTTCTCGGATTCACGAATCTCACGCTGTCGCTTTCCGTCGAAATGATCCGCGAACTCGCGGCCCACGCTTCGGTCTTCGCCGTCGAACAGTGGGTGCCCGAGCGCAAGTTCGACGAAGTGCAGGGGCAGATCATGGCGGGCGCGCTCAACACGGCGGGTACCGGGCCGAATAGTCCGGGTTATCTGGCGTGGCTCGCGTCGAAGGGCTTCGCCCAAGCGGGGCAGTTCGATTTCGTGGTCGACGTGACCGACGACGGCGTCGATCGTGGCGACACCACCAACATGAACGTCGAATTCCGTACGCTCGGTGTCGCGGCCGGTGTCGGTCGTCTCATCTACAACAACAACTACACGACCGACCCTCTCGCCGACGGTGCGGGCGGACACGGGAATATCAACGCGTCCATCATCGGCGGCTACAACGACCTGACCGGCGCCGCATACGAAGATGCCGGCGGCTACAACTACGGCCTCGGCATCGCCCCGTTCGTGAAACTGGGAAACACCAAGGTCTTCGCCAATACGACCGGAACGGGGTTCACGGCGTCGACGACGACCCGTCTGAATGCCGCCTACGGCGGCGGCGCGCGCATCTCGTCGAACTCGTGGGGTTTCACCACGGGAAACAACTACAACTCCGACTCGCAGGCGCACGACGTCGCGGTGCGTGACGCGCAATCCGCCGTTGCGGGCCATCAGGAAATGACGATCGTCTTCGCGGCGGGCAACGACGGTTCATTGTCGAATACCGTGCGTCCTCCGTCGACGGGCAAGAACCTGATCGTGGTCGGCGCTTCGGAGAACGTCCGAACCACGGGGACCGACGGCTGCGGCGTCGGCAACACCGGCGCCGACAATCTGAAGGACATCATTTCCTTCTCGTCGCGAGGCCCCTGCTCCGACGGCCGCTTCAAACCGGACATCATGGCTCCCGGCACGCACATTCAAGGTGCCGCGTCGCTTTCCACCACCTACAACGGCACCGCAGTCTGTAATCAGTACTGGCCCGCGGGGCAGACGCTCTACGCGTGGTCGTCCGGGACGTCGCACTCGACGCCTGCGGCGTCCGGAGCGGCGGCGCTCGTGCGCCAGTACGGCATCAACAACGGATGGGGAACGCCGAGTCCCGCGATGGTGAAGGCCGTCATGACGTCGACCACGTCGCACATGACGGGCGTCGGTGCGAACGACACGCTGCCGTCGAACAACCAAGGCACGGGTCTCGTCAACCTCGGTCGCGCGTTCGACGGCAATCTCTCGACGGTGCGCGTCGATCAGACGCAGATCCTCGGAGCCACCGGGACGACGTACACGGTCAGCGGTTCGGTCGCGAATGCGGCAGCGCCGATCCGTATCGGTCTCGTGTGGACCGATGCGCCGGGTGCCATCACCGGCAATGCTTGGGTGAACAATCTCGATCTCGAAGTCACCGTGAACGGGGTTCTCTACCGAGGCAACGTCTTCGCGGGGGCGACGTCCACCACGGGAGGTGTCGCGGATACGCGCAACAACTCCGAGTTCGTGTTCCTCCCGGCCGGTCTCACCGGCGCGGTATCGATCACGGTGCGTGCTTCGAACATCGCTGGTGACGGTGTTCCGGGCAATGCCGACACCACCGATCAGGACTTCGCGCTGTTCGCGCAGAACATGTCGACGGTCGTCGTTCCGGACTTCTCGCTCGCCGTGGCTCCCGCTTCGGCGTCGGTGAATCAAGGCGCGACGGCGACCGCCACCGTGTCGACCTTCGCGTCGGGTGGATTCGCCGCGCCGCTCACGTTGACGGCGATTCCGGCGATCCCGGGAGCGACCGTCGCCTTCGCGACCAATCCGGTCGCCGCAGGTTCATCGAGCGTCATGACGGTCGCGACGACCTCGGCGACTCCGGCGGGCACGTACACCCTGACGGTGTCGGGGACCGACGGGACGACGACGCGCACCGCGACGTATGTGGTCACCGTCGTCGCTCCCAATTACTCCATCGCGGCGACTCCGGCTTCGGCGACGGTGGCACGGGGCGCGACCGCGACCTTCACCCTCGCAAACACCGCGACGGGAGGCTTCGCGTCGCCGATTACTTACACCGCGACGTCGACCATGGCGGGCGGAACGTTTACGTGGTCCGTCAATCCTGCGAATCCCGGTCAGAACTCGGTCCTCTCGGTCGCCACCACCGCCGCGACGGCGGGCGGGATTTATCCGATCACCATCACGGCGATCGGCGGTGGGATCACCAAGACCACCACCGTGAACGTCTCCGTGACGGTTCCGATCGCGGGACCGACGATGAAGTCGTATGCGTTGTCGCCGAATCTCGCGATTCCCGACGCGAACACGACCGGCATCACGAGTGCGTTGGCGATCACGGAGTCGCAGACGATCTCGTCCGTGTCGGTGGACGTCAACATCGTCCACACCTACAAGGGCGATCTCACCGTGAGTTTGGTGTCTCCCGCGGGGACGACCCGCATTCTTCACAACCTCACGGGCGGCGCGACGGACAACGTCATTACGACGTATTCCATCCTCACAGCACCGAATCAGGCGCTGACCACGTTCAACAACCAAAACACGGCGGGTACGTGGCTTCTGCGGGTGACCGATACGGTCGGCGGTGACGTCGGAACGTTGGTGTCGTGGAAGGTCACCTTCAACGGCGAACGCACGACCACCACGACCAATACGACGATCCCCGACAGCAACGTCACCGGTCTCAGCAAGACGGTCGCGTTCACGCAGGCGGGAACGATTCAGTCCATGCGCGTGAAGCTCGGCATCACCCACACCCGTCCGAGCGATTTGGTGATCACGCTGCGCCACCCGGACGGGACGACGGTGACTTTGCACAACCGCACCACGGGTGCCGTGAACAGCGTCTATCCGGATCTCGTCATCCCGGCGCAGTCGTTGACCGCGTTCACGGGCAAATCGATCACGGGCACGTGGACGATCAAGGCCGTCGATCAGGTAGCGGGAACGAGCGGCCGCATGGCGGGTTGCACCTTGTCGTTCAATTCGCCCTGAAGGCCACTTCCGTTGCGAGGTGTGTACACCCGTCGACATCGTCGGCGGGTGTGCGCGTTTCTAGACCGAAAGCGGCGCTTCGATGCCGTGTTCGACCCAACGACGCATCCGTTCGCGATGCGCGTCGATGCTGTCGATCGACGCGGTACCCGGACGCGTGAGTCCGAAGTACTCGTAGAGCATCCCGGCGGCGAATCGGATGTCCTCGCGGGAGAGATGGTCGGTCGTCATGACCGAGTGATTACCGCCGTAGAGGCTCCAGTCCTTCGATTTGACCCATCCCCGCCGTTCGGCATCGTTCCAAAGGGCGGTGCCGGGGAACGGCGTAATCCCCGTGACGCCGAGCGTGCGGGCGGGGAGTTCGCCGAGGAGCGTGTAGGTTTCGAAGATCGACTTGCGAGTTTCTTGGGGAAGTCCGACGACCACGAGTAGGTGCGACACGATCCCGTGACGATCGGTCTCGGCGAGGATGCTGCGGATCTTCTTGACGTCGACGCCGGCTTTCGCGCCGGACTTGAGGACGTCGTCGTCGCCCGACTCGAGACCGAAGTTGATGCCTTTGCAGCCCGCCTGCGCCATGGCGTCGAGCACTTCGGCGTCGAGGCAGTTGATACGCGTCTCGCACCAGAAGGTGATCGGGAGGCGACGGGAACTGATGCCGCGACAGATTTCCAACGTGCGCTTGCGATCGAGCGTGAACGTCGCATCGCGCATCAGGAAGTGGCGATATCCCGCCGCGACACAGGCTTCGATTTCCGCGAGAACGTGGGTGGCCGAGCGCGCGCGCCAGGCTTTACCCTGCGTCATCGGATACGGGCAGTAGTAGCCGCACGAATAGGGGCACCCGCGCGATGTTTGGATGGTCGTGAAACCTTCTCGGGGGAGAAGCGAGTACGAATACCCGGCGAACGGGGTCAGGTGTCGTGCGGGAATCGGGAGTTGGTCGAGGTCTTCGAGTTTTTCTTCCGCGGTGAAGACGGTCACTCCGTCGACCAAGCGGGCCGTTCCCCGCGCATCCGAACCCGCGAGGACCCGTTCGATGGTCAGATCGCACTCGCCGAGCAACACGATGTCGACCCCGGCTTCGATGAGCAGGCGTTCGGCGAAGCCTCCGGTGGAAAGGACGGTCTTCGCGACGACGCGAAGACGGCTCGCCTCCTTGACGGTTTTGAGGAACGCCAGATCGGATTCGAACGTCGGAAGATTCACCTCGGCGACGAGGACGTCGACGTTCGTGCGCGCGAGATAGTAGAGAAGTTCTCCGACCGTGAACTTCATCAAGTTGCCGTCGATGACTTCGACCGGCCATCCGACGGATTCGAGGCGTGCGGCGAGCCAAAGGAGATCGAGCGGCTGGAAGCGGTCTTCCGATTCGTGGACGAAGCCGAGTCCTCCACCCATGTCGCGAGAAAGCTTCATGCCTTCCACCGGGGTGTTGAGCAGGACTGTTTTGAGCGGGCCGTCGACCGTGAACACACCGGGGTGCTTGCGGACGAGTCCCTGCGAGCGGGCGACTTCGATCACCGTTTGGGGGAACGTGCGCGTCGCGGCCCAGTTCCACACCTCCGTCGCGCGTTTCGGGAGGTAGGCGTAGTGGATGGCTTCGGCTTCCCGGGGAGCGCCCAGCGTCCGGGGCGGCATGGGAGGCGTCAGGCCGAAGTTGCGTAGGGCCCATGCGACATGGCGCACGAGATCGCCGACCGCCGGAGTGGTTCCGTCGGTGAGCGCGTAGGTCCCTGCGCCGCCGAACTGAACGGCGCAGACCACCGCTTCGACCGCATCGAGGACGTGAAGCGGCTGCCAGCGGTGCGCGTTCCACTCGGCGACGAGCATCGCGGGATCCGCACCCGAAGCCGCGGCGAAAAGAGGGGCGAGGATTCCGGGTTCGCCGTCGCCGAGCAGGTTGCCCGGGCGAAGGACGATGGCTTCCTTGCCGGCGGCGTCGAAAGCGTTGCGGAAAACCGCTTCGCCATAGAGTTTGGAACGACCGTAATCCGTGTCCGGGGCGGGCGCTCCGTCTTCCGACATCGAAGGGTCACCCAGCGGTCGCGGGCCGAGCGCCGCCAAACTCGAGATGAGAACGCCGCGTGTGGCTCCGAGCGCGAGAGCGAGAGTCGCGGCGTGGCGCGTTCCGTCGACGTTGGTGCGCGTCAGTGCTTCGACCCCGGCGTCGTAGTCGATCAGCGCCGCCGCGTGAACGAGCACGTCGACCTTCATCCCCGGGGGAGGCGTGACCGCATGTGTGAGGTCGGCCTCGATGATGCGGATGTCGCCGGTCGGCGGATCTTTCAGTTTCGTCCGGTCGCGCACGACGGCGACGACGGGATGGCCCGATGCCGCGAAACGCTTCAGCAGACGCCGACCGAGAAAGCCGGTCGCGCCCGTAAGCAGCACGGTAGGAAGGGCCTGCGACATGGGATTCGCGAGTCTACCACGGTGCTAGCATCCGCTCCGCATGCGACGCCTCGTCCTGTTCGACATCGACGGCACTTTGATCCGACCGATCGGCATCGGCCGACGCAGCATCGAAGGTGCGTTCACGAGCGTCTATGGCACCAACGACGTATTCGCCGGGTACGGTTTCCACGGACGCACGGACCCCGACATCATCGACGAGGGCATTCGCCGTGCGAACGGACGCGCGGAAGACCACGATCGACTCTTGAACGCGTATCTCGACAACCTCGCGCGCGAAGTCGCGGTGGCGCCGTCGCTGCTTTTGCCCGGGGTGCGCGACGTCCTCGACGTGTTGGCGGCACGGCCCGACGTGATTTTGGGCCTCGTCACGGGAAACGTGCGCCGCGGCGCCGACATCAAATTGCGGAAGGACGGCATCCACGAATATTTCCGCGTCGGCGCCTATGGATGCGATTCGCGTCACCGCGGCGAACTCGTGCTGAAGGCCCGCGACGAAGCCGCCCGGATCGGACACGCACCGATCGATCCGCGTGACGTCGTCATGATCGGAGACACCGAAAACGACGTTTCGGCCGCGCGCTACGGTCGTGCCGTGGCCGTGGCCGTGGCGACGGGCGGATGCACGCGCGAAACGCTCGCGGCCCTCGACCCCGACCATCTTTTCGAGACGATGGATCCCGCTTCCGCCTTCCTCGAGGCGATCCTCCCGTGACGCTTCACGTCGGGCTGGATCTCACGTGTCTCGAAGTCGTCGAGGAGACGGGCGTCGAACGTTATGCGCGTCGGCTGGCGGAACTCTTGCCCCGTATCGCTCCCGAATTGACGATGTCCGTGATCACGCGCGAGGGCCATCCGGCGCCGCGCGTGGGCGAGCCCGGCCGTTTGGTCGCAGCGCGCCCCGGGCCGGGACGTGCGCTGTGGCGGGAGACCGTCCTTCCGTCCGTGGTTGCCGCGGAGGGGATTCGCGTCCTGCACGCGCCGGTCGCGGCGATGTCGCATTTCGCCCACGCGAAGAAGGTCGTCACCATCCACGACGCGCCGGTGCGCGGCGTGGTCGCCGGAGAGGGCGGGATGCTCTCGCCGCATCGGCTGCGCATCCTGCATGCCCTTTCCACGGCGGACGCCATCGTCGTTCCGTCGAACGCCACGCGCGAAGCTCTCCTCGCCGTCGACCCCTCAGCCGGGCCCCGCATCCACGTCATTCATCACGGTGTCGATGCGGACTTCCGTCCCCTCGGACCGGCGCTCGCCCGTGACCGCTACGGTCTGACGTCACGCCCCTACGTTTTGGTCGTCGGCACGGTGCGTCGTCGAAAAGACCCCGTCACCGTCGTTCGTGCCTTCGCCGAACTGCGCGACGGGGCGCTTTCGGAGCACGACCTCGTGATCGCCGGGAAACATGAAGAGGAAATCGATACGTTGCGCGACGAGATCGATCGTCTCGGATTGAACGAACGCGTGAAACTGCCCGGATACGTCGCTCGCGAAGATCTCCCGGACCTCTACCGCGAAGCCTCGGTCTACGTCCTCGCCTCCCGGATCGAAGGCTTCGGGATTCCGCTCATCGAAGCCATGGCGTCCGGGACACCCGTGATCGCCGCTCGAACTTCCGCGATCCCCGAGACCGCGGGTGATGCGGCACGGTATTTCACGGCGGGCGACCCTTCGAGTCTCGCCGACGCCCTCGACGCGGTGGTCGCCGACGCCGACCTTCGGGCCGACCTGAGACTGCGTGGTTTCGAACGCGCCCGGGACTTCACTTGGGACGCCTGCGCGCGCAGGCATGCGGACCTTTATCTGAGCCTCGCCTGAGCGGATCCGGCGGGTAGGATCCCGCCATGCATCGGATCTTCGCCGCCTGCGTGTTGTTGTCCGCGTGTGTCGTTCTCGCCCAGTCGCCCGCGGCGACCTGGACGATCGACGACGTGATCCTGACCGAAGACGCCGGAGCGTTCTCCGTCGCTCCCGACGGAGAGCGTGCCGTGTTCCTTCATGTCGTCCCCGAACCCGCGAAGGACAAGAAGTCCACGCGGCTCGCGATGGTGAATCTTCGCGACGGAACGTCGCGTCCGTTGTTGCGGGGGGACGACGAGGCGGCGGCTCCGAGTTTCTCTCCGGACGGCAAGCGCGTGGCGTTTCTCGCGGCACGTCGCGGAAAAGCCTCCGGAAAGGGCCGCGACGGTGGAGAGGACGATGCTCCGAAGACGCAGGTGCATCTTCTGCCTTTGGACGGCGGCGAATCCTCCGTTGCGACGGAATTCCCGGAAGGGGTATCCGCCTACGCGTGGATCGGAGCGGGAAAACTCCTCGTCGCCGCGCGCGAGCATCCGACGGCGGCGGAGCGTCGTCGCAAGGAAGGGAAGGATACGACGATCGCCGTCGAAGATCCCGTCGAATGGCGCGAGGGGGCGGAAGCGCTTTTCGTCGTCGATCTCGACGCGAAGTCCGTGAATCGCCTACGCGACGCGACGTTCCCCGTCGCCGCCCTCGTCGCCGACGGCGTCGGCAAGTGGGCGGTGGTGGTGCGACACCCGTCTCCGCGTCACGAAGTCGACGATACGACGCCGCCGGAAGTGACATTGGTCGACCTCGCGGCCGGTACGGAACGTCCGCTGTTCACCGATCGGAAATCGCGGCCCGGAGCGTTCGCCTTCTCGCAGGACGGCACGCGTCTGTTCGCGCTCGGCAACCGCGGCACGGTCGACGGCGAGTCGAGCGCGGGGATCGTCGTCGCGGCCGTCGTCGACACGGCCGCGGGTACGTGGCGCGACATCGTTCATGATCACGCCCGCGGATTCGCCGATCCGAGGGTGATTCCGGTCGGCGACGGATTCGTCGCCCGCGCCGCGGACGGCATGCGTCCCACATGGCGTCGCTTCGAACCGAAGGGGGCGACGTGGACCTCGGCGCCTCTCGAGGGCGAGGGGGCCGCGCGCATGACGGAGATGTGGGGGAGGCCCGGCGCGTCCACTTTCGTCGTACGGCGTTCGTCGGCGTCCGATCCCGGAGGTTTCGCCGTCGTCGATCTCGACGGCCGAACGCTGAAAATGCGCCGGGAACTCGACGTGGCGAAGGGGCCCGATAGGGCCCTTCCGAAGGCGAAGACGGAAGTCGTCACGTTCAAAGGCGCGGGCGGCGACGTCGTCGAAGCCTTGCTCTACCACCCGCTGCGCCATCGCGAAGGAGAGAAGCACCCGCTCTACGTCCTCACCCACGGCGGACCGCACGCCGCGGATCGCGATGAATGGAACGATTCGTGGAGTTACGCGCCGCATCTCCATGCGCAGGAGGGCGCCTACGTTCTGTGCGTCAACTACCACGGTTCGAGCGACTACGGCCTCGCGTTCTCCGAGTCGATCCGCAAGCGCTACCTCGAACTCGAGTTGATCGATCTCTCGGAAGGGATCGTCCACGTGATGAAGACGCAGCCGATCGATCCGAAGAAGATCGCCGTCGGCGGGTGGTCGAACGGAGCCATTCTTTCGATCGCGATGACGGCGTTGCGATCCACCCTGGCGCCGGGATACGACTTCGAGATCGCCGCCTGCGTGGCGGGTGCCGGCGACGTGAATTGGATCTCCGACATCGGCCCCTGCGAGTTCGGCGTCGCCTTCGATACGTACTACATCGGCGACGTTCCTTGGCGAAACCTCGACACCTACATCCGTAAATCGGCGTTGTTCAAAGCCCCCGAAGTCGTCGTGCCGACGTTGATTCTCTTCGGAACGGAGGATCGCGCGGTCCCCACGCATCAGGGCTGGGAGTGGTACCGCGCGCTCCAGTACGAGGGGCGTACGGACGTACGCTTCACGCTGTTTCCCGGCGAGCCCCATGGACTGCGGCGGCTCTCGCATCAACGCCGAAAGCTCGACGAAGAGATGCGATGGATGGCGACTCACGTGCATCGGAGAAAGGACGTCGAAGCGGAGATCCCGGAAGGCTCGCCGCTTTGGGCCGCGATGGAGGCTGCGAGTTCACCCCGGATCGACGGTCGCCTCGGTGTCGCGACCACGCCCGTCGACGGCTCCGCGCCGATCCCGATGCCTGAAACCGTTTGGAACGGTCGCACGTGGATGGGAAGGTTCGAAGTGACGCGCCACCAGTGGTCGGCTTTCCGCAAAAGCGTCGCCGTTTCCGATGCGGCCGCCGATCATCCGATCGCGGGCGTGGACGCCGCATCCGCGGCCGCCTACTGCGAATGGTTGAGCCGTTCGACGGGGCGAAAGTTCCGCTTGCCCACCGAATCGGAATGGAGCGCGGCGCATGCGGGCGCGGGGGGACGAGAGAACACGCTCGACGCGTGGATCGGCGCCGTGCCGTCGCCGAGCGAGGCGGCGCGTATCCGCGACGCGATCGCGCGACGCGCGTTCGGCCCGTCGGATGTCCCGCCGTTGGTATTGCCCGTCGGTTCGCGTGATGCACGGGCGTGCGGCGCACCCGGCAAGAAGGTCGCGATGTTCGACGTCGGCGGCAACGTCGCGGAATGGGTCACGACCGACGACGGCAAGACCGTGAAGGCGGTCGGTGGCTGTGCGTGGACGTTCACGGGGCCCGACGCCGAGAACGCCGGGCGTGCACCGGCCGCCTACATCGGATTCCGCATCTGCGAGGACCGTTGATCTTCGACCTCGCATCCAACGTCGAAAGGGGTGCCCTTGGGCACCCCTTTCGCATTGCGGACCGCGTCGATCAGCCGTCGGACTTCGGCTTGTCGGCCGGCTTGTCGTCCTTCTTCGCGGGCTTTTCGGTGGCCTTCTTGAGGTATTCGTCGCCCTTGTCGGCGAACTTCTTGCCGCAATCCTTGCAGCAGACGTTCACCTCGTGGCCCTTGAACACCACCGTCGTGCCCTTGCCTTCGAGCTTCGCATCCGAGACGGGGCAGTTGGTGTTGCCGACCTTCTTGGTTTCCGGATAAGCCTTGGCGTAGGTCGCTTCGAGATCGGCCGAGGCCTTCTTGATGCAGCCCTTGCAGCAGAGGTAGACGCGGCCCTTCGGCGTGTCGACGAAGAATTCCTTCTTCGACGGCTTCGACATGAACGGGCAGTCCTTGTTCATCACCACGTCTTGGGCCGTCGAGACGGACACGAAGAGCGCGGCGAACATCACGATCGAGAGCAACTGACGCATGGTTTCCCCATTTCTCGGGAGGGTGGACGGCGGCAAAGCGAGTCCCCATCCGCACTTGGATACCCGATCTTACGGATCGGATGCCATCATGTTCCCACCATCGGCCGTTCTGTCGAGCACTCTTTCGGGCCGTCCCGCATCGCGAATCCGTCGCAACGCCTCGACGGACGCTCGAAACCTCCAAAAATCAGAAAAAACATAAATCGGCGTTCTGGGTGGGTTTACCGCCGATTCACGGATGCCCGATGCGAAGGAGGGGGATGACCCCCCGGGGGCGTTAGATTACCCGTCTCCCACCGATGAACGCATTACCGTTGCCGATCCTCAGTTCCGCCCTTCCGGGGGTCTCGACCGCCATGGCGCCCTATTCGGCGATGTGGTGGATCTCCGGCACCCTCCTCGCCTTGGCCATCGCGGGCGAGAGCGCCGTGCGGAACCGTCGCCGCAACCGCCTGCAGGCCATGCTGAAGCCGGATCGCTTGGAGCGGCTCGACGCGTTCCTCGAACGGGAGCTCGAACTCATCGATTCGCTGGTCATCATGCGGCTCGTCGCGTTCACCGTTCTCATCGTGGGAACGGGTCTCGGTGGGGACGGGGCCTCCACGGAACTCCCCGACGTGGCCTCCCGGCTCGGGGCGCTCCTCGGCGTCGTGATCGTCGGCTTCTATGGGACGATCCGCGAGGCGGTCCGCCGGATGCCCGAACGGGCGTTGCTCCTGCTCGTTCCGTTTCTCCGGGTGACCGACTTCGTCTTGTCGCCCGTCCGATGGGCGATGTCGCGCCTCGGCGCCGGGCTCGCGCGGGTTCTCGGGGTGCCGGAAGACCGCTCCGACGACGCGGCCGAGTTCCGGGACGACGTCCTCGACGCGGTCA
>CAIWVZ010000178.1 GCA_903916245.1 uncultured Planctomycetota bacterium
CGGTGCGGAGGGCACGAGCAGGCCGACGAGCCGTTCGATCGGAATGGTGGAGAGGATGCACTCCGCCTCGAGGCGTCGGTCCGCGAACTCGACGATCGACGTCCCGTTTCGAAGGTGGATCGCGGTCGGCGCACATCCCGTTCGGATATCGATGCGCGGGTTTCGCGACGCCTCGGCCAACGCCGTCACGATTTTCCCGAAGCCTCCGCGTGGGTAGTAGAAGCGTCCCGCCGTCGGAGCGCGCAGTCCGGGAACCACGGACAGCATTTTTCCGAGCAACTTCGCGGGCGAGCCGGCGGAGACGCGTTTTCGAGCCTGCGTGCCGGAAAGGAGTGAGGGGTCGAGGCCCCACATCTTTCGAGCGTAGGGGAAATAAAAGCGTTCGCAGATCGCCGGACCGAGTCCTTCGTGAAGAACGTCCGCGAAACTATCGCCGAGCCGCGACCGGAAGGGCTTGGCGACGGCATCGCGAAGCGCTTCGGCGAGAAATCGCTTCGGGGCGTTCATCGCAACGTCGAACGCGCGCAGCGGAAAACGGATCCACGTTCCGTCGAGTCGGATCCGGCCGTTGCGCGGACGCAGGAGCAGATCGTCGCCGAGAACGGTTCGGATCGCGTCGAGAAGTTCCGGGTCGGTGGACGGATGGAGTCGATGACTCCCGAGGTCGCAGGGGATGCCGTCGACGTCGAAGGAGCGCGTCGTACCCCCGACGGTCGGCTCCCTCTCGACGACGGTGACCCGAAAGGCGTCGGATCCCGAGAAACCCCATGCGGCGCCGATGCCCGTCGGGCCGGCCCCGAGAATGACGATGCGGGGTGTCAAGGCGACGCGCTCCGCGGGTGTCGCCCTCCCGCCGCCGTCGACCAAAGCCCCGCCACGAGGCCGCCCGCGAACAGCACCGACTGCCAAACGAGGGACTGGGCGACCGCCGCGGCCGGTGAAAAACCCAAGGGACCGGCGAGCGAGGCCCAGGCGGCTTCCCGCACGCCGAGGCCGCCGAACGAGAGGGGAAGCATGGCGGCGAGCTTCGCCGCCGACCACGCGACGAGCCATGCCGACGGGTCGGCGGGAAGACCCGCTTCCGCGGCGAGTCGCATGTTGACGAAAAGAAGGGCGGACTGAAGCAGTACCGAAGCGAACAATCCGGCGGCGAGGCGAACCGGAGGAACACGTCGCGCCGCGACGCGCACGCGCAGACCCGTGCGGGCGAGCGTCTTGGGAAGGAGTCGCGTCCACGGCACGCGGGCCGCCGCCTTGAATCCGACGAGACAGGCGGCGGTTCCGGCGATGGTCGCGAGAATCCCGACCATCGCACGATCGTCCCGACGCATCAGCGTGCCGACGGTGAACAGAATGCCGAGTGCGGCGGCGTCGAACAGGCGATCGGTGAGGCTACCCAAGACGAGGGCCTCCGGACGCCCGGAGCGACGCAGAACCATGCCGGTTCGAAGGAGGTCGCCGCCGACGATCGAAGGGAGGAAGAAGTTTCCCGCCAATCCGGCGGCATGCGCTCTCAACGCGTCTTTCGTCGGAACGCCGGCGCCGAATCCCGCGATCGCGTGTCGCCATTTGAGGGCACAGCCTGCATGGATCGCGAGGAAAGCGGCGACGGCGACGAACCAATCCAAAGGGGAGACCGTACTCCACGTCGATCGAAATCCTTCCGATCCGACCCATCGCACGACGGCGGCGACGAGGATCACGGAGCAGACGACGCGCAGGACGACGGCGATCCCGCGGTTCATTCCCCGGGCCCCCGGCGCGGCTCCGGTTCGAACGGCCTGAGCCCGAGCCGAGCGTTCTGGTCCGCGAGCAAGCCGACGCAGAGGATCACGATGCCCGCGAGGATGGCCATCACGGCGGATTCGCTCAAGTTGCCGATCCAAATGTCCCACGCCGTTTTCGCGGCACCGGCGAAAAATAGAAGCACCGCCAACGGACCGAATACGCGCAGTGGGTTGAAGAGCACGACGAGCCGTACGATCAGCACGAGGAACTGGTTGAAGTGACGGGCTCGAATCTTCGATGTTCCGCGGCGCTTTCTGTAGTCGATCGGAACGTAGCGGATCTCCCGATCGCGGCACGCGAACGCCAAGGTGATCGTCGTCGTGAAACTGAATCCCGACGGAAGGATGTTGTCGAGGGCGCGGGCGTCGTCGCGACGAAACAGTCGCAGTCCGGAATTGAGATCAGGGATCTCGATGCCCGACAGGTACTCGGCCAACGCTTTGAGAATCCGCTTGGCGGGCCGACGCTCCCAAGGGATGTGGACGTCCGCGCCCGTTCGAGCGCCGACCACCATGTCGGC
>CAIWVZ010000179.1 GCA_903916245.1 uncultured Planctomycetota bacterium
GTGGAACTCATTGCGCGCTACTGTATCCTCCACGTCGGTTTCGAATAGCCCATCCCAGTTCGGGTGTGAAGTTCCGAGCGATGCATCCAAGTTCAAAACGGGACACAGGGTCCCATTTCGTGCAAGCCTTGGGTTCGATGTGTATGGTTCGGAACTCTGGGTGGCGTTTTGTGGGAAATGGGACACCGCGTGGCCTAGATGTACATACGGTTGATTTCACAGTTCCCAACCATCACGTTCGTTTCATGTTTATGAAAACTCTTCCGTTGCAGTTCCGAGAGGGACATATCTTCGTGGAGATCGACGGGGCGCTTTGGCTCGTCGACACCGGAGCCCCGACGAGTTTCGGAGCGTTGAATAGCGTTTTGTTTGCCGGACAGCGGTTTTCACTCGAGTCGGGGTACGCGAACCTGACGGCCACGTCACTCTCCGAATTCGTGGGCGTTGCGTGCGTGGGGCTTCTCGGCGGAGACGTCTTGGGAGGCTTCGATCACCTGTTCGATGTACCGGGCGGCAAGCTCGTGGTGTCGAGTGCGGAGTTGTCGCACGAAGGGGCGCGTGTGCCGATGGACGCCTTCATGGGGATCCCCATCGTCGAAGTGCGCATCGACGGACGCACCTACCGGATGTTCTTCGATACCGGGGCACCGATCTCGTATTTCCAGGACTCGTCGCTCGGAACGTTTCCGCCGGCTGGCCGGGTCGACGACTTCTACCCGGGCGTCGGTGCGTTCTCGACGGAAACACACGACGTTCCGATCGCCCTTGGCGGCACGTCCTTCCGCCTTCGTTGCGGATCGTTGCCGGGCATCCTCGGCATGACTCTGATGGTGGCCGGAACTCAGGGCATCGTCGGAAATGCAATCTTCTCGGATCGGGTCGTCGGGTACTTCCCACGCCGCAGTGTCCTCGTTCTCTGATTGACGGGACGGCCTGGCCGTCGCCTTTGGATGTCTCCGGCGCACTCCGTCACCGTGTGGGTGAAAGATCCCCCGAGCGACCTCGTACGACCAAGGGAACAGCGGGTGATGCTTCGTCGTTCGAAGGAGCCCGTTGATCGCTTCGGAGTCGATCATGTTCAGGCTGATTCCTCTCGTGCTCGCGATCTGCTTCGTTGCTTGGCCGACGCTCGCGGGCGAGCGGGCGCAGTCGAAAGAAGGTCCGCTCGACGTCGAGACCGCCGACGGTCTCGTGCTCAAAGACCCGGCCCGCAAGAAGGACCTGCCGTTGAAGGCCTACTTTCCGAAGAGCGGTGGTCCGTATCCGGTCATCGTGTTCTCTCATGGATTCGGGGGCGACAAAGAGGCGTTCGGCACGGTCGGGAAACACTGGGCGAGTTACGGATACGTGGTGATCCATCCGACTCACGACGATGGCCTCGGCCGACGCGACGTCGACTCCAGAAGAGCGTTCGGGGATAGGCGTGCCGAAACTCGCCCCATGCGACTCCTCGGTGGGTTGAACGACCCCGAGAAAATCGCCGGTCGGGTGGCCGACTTGGTGCTGATCCTGAACAACTTGGGAGAGCTGCCGAAATTGGTGGCGGGACTGAACGGCAAGATCGACGCGAAATCGATCGGCGTCGGAGGGCACTCTTTCGGCGCCTACACGTCGATGCTGATCGGTGGCGTCACGGTGGATCTCGGCAAGGAGAAGGGGAAGACCTTCTTCGACGAGCGCGTGAAGTGCATCTTGCCGATCTCCGGACAAGGCGCGGGGCAACAAGGGTTGACCGAGAAAAGTTGGGACGCCCTGAAAATCCCGATGATGACCATCACGGGAACGCGCGACCAAGGCGTCGGAGGCCAGGACTTCGCGTGGAGGAAGGAGCCCTACAAGTTCAGCCCTGCGGGCGACAAGTTTCTCGTCGTCATCGACGGCGCCAATCATTTCTCTTTCGGCGGTGGGCTCGGTTTGCGGAGCAGCGTCACCACCGACATCGTCAAACTGTGCAGCACCCACTACTGGGATGCGTATCTCAAGAACTCGGAAGCGTCGAAGAAGTACCTCAAATCCAACCAATTGGTGAAGGACTCCGGCGGAAAGTGCACGTTCGAGGCGAAGTGACGAAGACGTTCGTCGAGCGTCGCCGCTAGCCGACGAACTTTGCGTACGGGTGGAAGCGGAACCGATTGTTCGGGTCGACTTGCTTCTTGGTTTCCTTGACCATCGCGGCCATCGCTTCGGTACCGAAGATCACCGCCGCCACCGCGCTGCGGTCGACGTCGTCGGGCTGCGAGTGGGTGCCGCTTTGGTCGATCGAGAGTCCCTTTACGGCGCGCGCCTTGTCGATCACCCGTGTCGTGCGGTCGACGATCGCCTGCCGCTCTACCGCCGTCTTTCCCTTCGCGTCGTAGATCGTGATCAGGTCGAGGAAAAACGCGTGATGGCAGTTGCCCGTCGGGAGCTTCGTCCCCGACATGGCGGCGCCACCGAGGGCGCGGATCTCGACGATCGACATTTGCGCTTCGTCGAGCGGGGCTTCCGCGACCACCGTGTCGCACATGAAGCCGAGGACCACGTCGTCGGGGATGCCCGTCGTCCCCATCGCGTGGTAGAGCGACACCAACGGGTCTCCCTTTTGCGCTGCGATGACGGGCCAGAGCGCGGCGGCGGTCTCGTACCAAGACGACCAGTGTCCATGTGCGACCACCGGCAACTTCATTTCGGCGGCGAGGTCTTCCCACGGCTTCACGAACGCCGCGAAGTCGCCTTTGAATGTGTCGTACGCGATGAAGGTCGCGACCAACGCCTTCGTGCCCGAGACCACGAGTTCCATCGACACGGATTCGTCGGATAGAACACGTTCTTTCATGAGCTTCAGGGCGCGGTGCGAGAAGGCGACCGCCTGCGCGCGCGTTTCGAAGAGCATCACGCGTTGTTCGCCGCTGCGGACGACGTTCTCCGGCGCCACCCGGAACGTGATGTCGACCACGACGCCGAGGGCACTTCCCGCGCCGAGCATCGCCGTGAAGAGCGCATCCTTCGGCGTGAGCGTCCGTACCTCGCCGTCGGCGGTCACCACCGTCATGCGCGTCGCGCGCTGACCGAGCAGCCCGAGCCGTCGCGAGAAGTAGCCGCTCAGCCCGCCGTTCACCACGTAGCCGACCACGCCGACGTCGGGGCCCGTTCCGACGGGGAGCGCCCCGCGCCGCTCCTTCAGCGCTTCGACGAGTTTCTGGAACACGACGCCCGCGCCGACCGTGACCAACGTGTCCTCGCCTTCGGTCGAGAACTCGATCGATTTCAGGTGGATCAGGTCGAGGATCACCGCATCGCCGCTCGCGTATCCCGGCGCGTTCGACGACTCGTGCCCTCCGCAGACGCACGCGACCGGCGTCGACGCAGGCAGCGCCTTGAGCACGCTCGCGATTTCCTTCGCCGACTTCGGTCGGTAGATCTTTCGGGCGAGGGTCGTGCGAGGGATCGCCTTCCCTTCGCCCACCACCACCTTGTTGCCGCTGATCGCCCACACGCGTTGCGAGAACCACGCCGCGTTCGCTTCGACGGTTTCGACTTGCATGGCTTGACTCCCGATCAAGGCATCTCCGGACGCGGCGTTTCCGGCCGGGCCCCCTCCGAGGAGCGTGTCGCCGACGATCAGTCCCAATCCGCCGACCGCCGCGGTCTTGAGCACCGTCCTTCGAGGAACTGTCGTGTCGCCGCTCGCGCCATCTTCATGTGACATGGGACTTCGCTCCGGGGGTGAGGCGGCAGCATACCGCCGAGGGCAGCGGATCCATGGCGCGCGCGTTAGGGTTCCGCCCATGAAGAGCAGCGCTACGACCGTCAAGGATTATCTCAAGTCGCTTCCCGCCGACCGCCGCGTCGGCATCGAAGCGGTGCGCAAGATCATCGTCGAGAACCTCGACAAGGACTACGACGAGTGCATGCTCTACGGGATGATCGGATACGTCGTTCCGCACCGCGTTTGGCCGACCGGGTACCACTGCGACCCGACGAAGCCTCTCATGATGGCCGGGCTCGCGAGCCAGAAGAACAACCTGACCGTTTATCTGATGAGCGTCTACGGCGACAAGGCCGAGCGTGCTTGGTTCGAGAAGGCGTGGGCGAAGTCGGGCAAGCGACTCGATCTCGGCGGCTGCTGCGTGCGCTTCAAGAAGGTCGAGGACGCCGCGCTCGACGTAATCGGCGAGGCGATCCGCCGCACGCCCGCGAAGGCCTACGTGGCGAACTACGTGAAGACTCTCGCGAGCACCGGTCGTGGGCCGGACGGAAAGAAGCTCGCCAAGAAGCCGAGCAAGACGGAGCCCGCGCCGCGAGGCGGCAAGGTCGCGAAAAAATCGACGAAGAAAAAGGCTACGAAGAAGTCCGTGACGCGGTGACGCCCGGAAATCCTCGTGGCGGTTCGCCGTCCGCCGCATGCTCTTGAACGACCCTACTCCTGGGGCGCGGATCTGCGGCGAACGGACTTATGTCAATTGAAGTTTACTTGGATCGTTCCGCTGGCCTGAATCGGGAGCCCGCCCGGAGGCGTGATCGTCGCCGTGATGGTCACCGTTTCGACGCCTTGGGCTGAACTCAAGTGCAAACGGTTGCTGTTCGGATTGAAGTAGGCGAGACCACTCGTCGACGAGGCCGACCACTGCACGGTGCCCGTCGTCGCGGAGGAGCGACTCCAGTCTCGCATGACGACACCCACCGGGTCCGTGCCGCCCGCCGTGGATTGGCTTACGTAATAGGCCGTCGCATAGCAGTTCACCGTCGGCGACTCTTGGAGGTCGAGCAGGTCGTACACGAGTCCGTTCGGCGTGACCAGCAGGGAGGAGTAGACGGCGGGGTCGAAGGTCGCATCGAGGACGACCGGCGAGGACTGCAATCGAGAGACCATGGAGCCGAGCGTGCCTGCGGATGCGGTGAGTCCCTGCGACACGTTGGCGGTGATCGTCGAGCCGGTCGTCGCGAGTGATTCGCTCCGCCAAACGATCCGCGAGCGCAGGTCCGAGCCCGGAAGGTTGGTGGGCAGCACGTTCGTGGTGTCCGAGGTCTGCCAATAGACGTAGTCTCCGATAGGGAAAGAAGCGACAGTCGTGTCGTAGGGCGTGATGTTGAGTAAAACCTGGTCTTGGGCAGGCAAACAGCCGGGGTAGAGGTATGTGGGGCTCCCGCGGCTCCTGAGCGAGAGCGCCACCGCCACCTTGCCCGCAACGTTCGATCTGGCGTCTACGACAGGTTCCCTGAATCGGCCGGTCACAAGTGCGGTGCCCGCATCCTCGGAGAAGAACTGCACGTAGGGACTGGAGGCACCACGATCACCCGGCGTGTTGCGGACGGCGATCACATTCACGGAATCACTGCCGTTCGACACCCCTCCATCGTCCTTGTCTTGATCGAAGTTGTAGACGTGCCAGCCATCGCCACCCAAATATCCGGCTCTGTCGTGGTAGTACCCGAACTGCAGATCGTCGGCACCTACGGTGACCTGAAAGCCCAAAGCCACGAGTCCATATTTGGGACTACCCGGATTTACTGCTTTGGCGCGCGCGCGTAGGCGTTTGTATTCGGCGAGCGTCGCCGGGCGGAAGGAGCCGTAGGGGAAGGCTCCGTCGGAGAGACTTTTCGGCCCGGCGTAACAGTTTCCCGCGACCAGTTGGTATTGCACATGCTTGTGGAACATCGTCCCGATGTCCGCCATCGGGACGCGCGTCGCGTCGAAGTCGTAGCCGCTGGGATCGACGATTCCGACGTTGTTCCATCCGCAATCCACGATCACGTTCTCCGAGCCGATGATCGCGGGCGGGACCAACTGCTGAGCCTTCTTGAGCGTGGCGTTGATGCCGGGCTGCGTGGCATCACCGAAGATGAACCCTTGAACCAAATTGGCCTTCGCGGGCAGGAGGTTCGCGTTGCCGGCCAACGGCACCGGGAAGGTCGACGCGTTGAGGTGCGACCACTCGATGAGCAGGTTGGCGCCGAGCACCATCCAACCGCAGTAGTAGTCGGTGGCGACGCGCGCATCGTCAAGGAATTGGTTGTCGCGGACCTGCATCGA
>CAIWVZ010000180.1 GCA_903916245.1 uncultured Planctomycetota bacterium
TCCAGTAGCTCGACGCGAGCGAAAGCACCTTGAAGGCGCCGATCTTGCCGGTGGCCGGCACGTGCGGGCCGCGGCAGAGATCCTCCCAGTTCTTCCCGGGTTCGCCGGTCGCATACCACGACAACGACTTCGAGCCCGCTTCGACCGCGCGCTGCGCGTTGTCGAGCTTGAACTTCGAGCCTTCCTTCTCGAGCTTCGCGATGCCGTCCGCGATCGGCAGTTCGTATCGCGTGAAAGGGCGGTTTTCCGCCACGATCTTCGCCATCTCGGCTTCGACCTTCTCGAAATCGTCGGCGGACATGATCTTCCCGTCGGGGAACAGCATGTCGTAGTAGAAGTTCGTCTCGAGCGGCGGGCCGTACACGAGCTGTACACCCGGATAGAGCCGCTGGATTGCCTCGGCCATGATGTGCGCGCACGAGTGGCGAAGGAGGAAGAGCGCATCGGGGCTCACCGTGCCATCCCGGTTCTTCGCGGTCACGATCGCGAGCGACGAGTCGCGTTCGATCCGGTGCGCGAGATCGACGAGCTCGCCGTCCTTCGCGAGGTTCGCACCCGTCGTTCCGACGCGGCCTCCGAGAGCGCTCTTCGCGAGCCCCGCGCCGATCGAGGCGGCGACCTCGCCCACAGTGGGGGCGTTGGCGAACTCCTTGACAGAACCGTCGGGAAGGGTGATCCGAACCATGAGGGCGGCGAGTGTAACCCGCGCCGGGGGCGGGCGGTACGCCGTGCGCGGGGGCGTTACCCTGTGCGGATGCGGTTCAGGCCGTCGCGCGCGCATCCTTCCCGGCTTCCGCGCATGCACGCGGGGCGATCGGGGCGGTGCGCCGCGGCGATTTCGCTGGTCGCCGAGGAGGATGTTCCGTGATCTGCCCGTTCTGCAAGGCCGACGACGACAGCGTGATCGATTCACGCGAGGCCGATGGCGGCACCGCGGTGCGCCGCCGCCGCGAGTGCAACCAGTGCAAGCGGCGCTTCACGACCTACGAGCGCTTTGAGCGCGCGGACAAACTGACGGTGGTGAAGCGCGACGGAACGCGCGTGCCGTTCAACCCCGACAACGTCATGCGCGGCATCCTCGCGGCGTGCGGAAAGCGGCCGATTTCCGCCGAGCGAAAAGCGCAGATCGTGCGGGAGATCGAGGACAGCCTGAACCGCGAGTACGAGCGCGAGGTGCCGAGTGTCGAGATCGGCCGTCGCGTGGCGGCGAAGCTCCGTGCGATCGACGACATCGCCTACATCCGCTTCGCAAGCGAGCACGAGGACTTCCGGACCATTGAGGATCTCGCCGCCGAGGTGAAGGACGTGCAGGAAAGTCCCAAGGACCTGCCGGATCAGACGCGGCTGTTCGATGAATCATGAGCCGTGAATCATGAGCCGTGAATCATGAGCCGTGAATCATGAGTCGTGAATCATGAGCCGTGAATCATGAGCCGTGAATCATGAGCCGTGAATCTGGAGGCGTGAAGTTCGAGCGGTCGCGTGACGTCGAGGTTCGCACGCGTCGTCGACGGATCGTCTCCGTCGTGCGCTGTTGCTGGACTTGACTCCTCGACACCCGGACCTCGCGTGCCCAAGGCTGGTCCAAGGTTCGCCCGAGGCTTTCCCGAGGCTTTCCCGAGGCCTTCCCGAGGCCTTCCCAAGGCCTTCCCAAGGCCTTCCCAAGGCCTTCCCAAGGCCTTCCCAAGGCCTTCCCAAGGTTCCCCAAGGCGGCACCCGAAGTGCGTCCTTCAGGCCGTCGGGCCTCCGATGGCCCCGGCCTCCCTGCTCAGATCTCCTCGATCTCCGCGCACTTCTTCGTGGCGAGCACGTCGAGTTGATCGCA
>CAIWVZ010000181.1 GCA_903916245.1 uncultured Planctomycetota bacterium
CCGACTCCGCGCTCGTCGGAACGTTCGTTCCTCCCGCTCTTCCCGCCCTCCCCGCGGGGGCGCGCCACGTGATGGCCGCGGATCTCGACGGTGACGGCGACGGGGATCTCCTCGTCACGGGCTCGTTCGGTCTGCGTCTTTTGCGCAACGATCGCCTGCTGCGCTTCGTCGACGCCACCACGCGTGCCAACGCGACGACCCTCGGAGGTATCCGACAAGCGGCGGTTTCCGATCTGAACGGCGACGGTCGGCAGGACATCGCTTGGCTCACCGACGACGGCGCGATGGGCGCCCATCTCCACACGCGATCGGGGCCGTTCCGTCTCACCTTCAATCCCGTCACACCGAAGCGCACGAGCGGTCCGGCCACGGTGTCCGCGTTCCGCCTCGCCGACGTCGATCTCGACGGCGAAGACGATCTTCTGCTCGCGACCGAAGCCGGGGCGACCGCGCTCGTCCCCCGCGGCTCCGGTTGGATCGCCGACGTCCCCGGACGCGGTGGCGCGCCCGTGCTCGTCGCCGACGCTCCCGGTGCGGCCTCCGTCGCCTCGGTCCTTCTCGCGGCTCCGCTCGGCGACGGCCCGGGCGTGTCGTGGATCGCGGGCGTCGGCGGTTCGGTACGACTTCTCGCGCCGCCGAAGACCGACAATCGCGGACTCGGCGTGCGTCTCACGGGACGCCTCGAACCCGGACAGACGCGTGCGAACACGGGCGGCGTCGGCGCACGCGTCGAAGTCACCGCGGGCGGAACGACGCGCGTCCGCGAAATGCGCACCAACGACGCGGGCCCCGGAGCGGCGCTCGTTCCGTTGGTGTTCGGCATGGGCGGCGTCGGACAGGCCGACTACGTCCGCATCACGTGGCCGGACGACGTGCTTCAGAACGAAGGTCCGGTTCCGGGCAATCAAGTCAAGACGTTCGAAGAGTTCCAACGCAAGGGATCGTCGTGTCCCATCCTCTTCGTGTGGGACGGCGAACGCTTCGCGTGCATCACCGACTTCCTCGGTACCGGAGGACTCGGCTTCTGGGTGGCACCCGACACCTTCGCGCCTCCGGATCCGACCGAACTCGTGGTGGTTCCGCCCCCCGTCGTGCCGAAGGACGGTCGTTACGAATTCCGCATCCACGAACCGTTCGAAGAAGCCTGTTGGATCGACAAGGCGAAGCTTCTCGTCGTCGATCACCCGGAAGGGACGGAAGTCCTGCCCGACGAACGCATGGCGGTGAGCGGCAAGGCTCCCGACGGCACGCTGTTCCTCGTCGGACCGCGCATGTTCCCCGTCGCCGCCACCGACGGACGCGGACGCGATGTGCTGAAAGAAGTCGGGACGATCGACCGTCGTTACGCGGCGGCCGTTCCGGACCCGCGTTTCCTCGGATACGCGGAACCGACCACGTTCACCTTCGACTTCGGTGCGCCGCTGCGGGAGGCCGCCGGAACGACCGACGTCGTGATGGCGCTCGACGGATGGGTCGAATACCCGTATTCGCACATCAACGTGGCCGCGTGGCAAGCGGGCGTCCGCCTCGAAGCGATGTCGGTCGACGTGGAAACCGCGGATGGATCGTGGGCGGTGCTGCACACCGAAGCGGGCTACCCCGCCGGCCTTCCGAGAACGATGACGTTGCCGCTCGGGACGCTGCCGACGGCGTTGACGGGGCGCCTCCGCCTCCGCACGAATCAGGAAGCGTATATCGATCGCTTGACGTTGTTCCGCCCTTTGCCGTCGAACGCGATGACGGTGCGCACGCTGGACGCGGCATGGGCCGAGTTGCGATTCTCCGGCTATCCGCGCGAATATTCACCGGACGGTCGGGCGCCGCGACTCTACGACTATCAGATTCGCGACCCCCAGTTCCCGTTCAAGACGCTCGCCGGAACCTTCACGCGATTCGGCGACGTTCGAGAACTTCTGACCGACGTCGACGATAGGTCCGTCGTCTTCGGCGGAGGCGAAGAAATCGCTCTCGCCTTCGACGTCCCGGATGGACCGTCGAAGGGTGCGACGCGCACGGTGATTCTCGACACCTACGGATGGTGCAAGGACATGGATCCCCACACGGCCCATCCCGCGACGCTCGAGCCGTTGCCTTTCGTCGGCATGAAGGAATACCCGTATCCGCCCGAAGCCGCCCCCGCGGAGTCGGATGCGATCCGCGAGTACAAGCGCAAGTGGCAGACGCGCGTCCTGCCCGGGACACGCGCGCCGCGCTAAGTCGCGGAGGGTTTGAGAGGCGGGACGAAGGGAGACAGACGTCCCGCCTCGTGCACGATCGCGAGGCGGACGTCCGCCCGGGACGCGGCGACGCGCAGGCGACGGCGGTCGGCGAAACGATCGGCGACGTCGACCGATCGGACGTCGGGCCACGTCCCGTCGTTCACACCCACGACGACGACGCCGTCGAACCGTAAGCCGCGGATGTCGTCCACGTCGAGCAAAGCGACGCCTTCCCGCGCGGCGAAGCGCTCGGGGTCGTCCGCGCCCGTCGCGGGGATCCCCTGAGCGCGCAACGCGGCCGCGGCCGCGGCGAGATCCCGCGTGTGCCGCGTGACCACCG
>CAIWVZ010000182.1 GCA_903916245.1 uncultured Planctomycetota bacterium
CGGGAGGCCGGCGGCCTCGCTTCCGTACGGATCCCGGTCGGGGTGTCGGGACGGAGCATTCTACCTTCTCGCCCCTCGGCGTGTCGGTTACTTTCAGCGGGATGCGGCTCATTTTTTCAATGTGTTTCCTCGTCGTCTGCGGCGCTTTCGCGCAGCGGACGGCGCTCCCCGCCGATGCGGTGGCGCGCGCACGCGCGTTGTCCGCGGCGGTCGAGAAGGGACTCGCACGACAGGATGCATTGAAGGCCGAAGGTCGCGGTCAGCTCGTCGCCGCGATCCCCGAGTACGCCGCGAAAGCTCAAGCCTCGGGAGCCTTCGCCGATATCGTCTTGCACGCCCGCATGTTGGCGCTCGCGGGTGCAAACGCGGACGCGGAGGCGCGATTCGCCGAAGCGCGCGCGTTGGAACCCTCGTCGCCGTGGCCTGTTTACGGGATCGCGACGTGCAAGGCGCTCACCGGCGAAAAGGTCGCGGCGATCTCGCTTTTCGAAGAGACGCTTCACCTCGATCCCGAGTGGTGGCGATCGCTGGAGCCGCTTTCCGGGTTGTATTTGAATACGGGACGCCCCGCCGACGCCGAACGCGTGTTGACGCGCCTCGTGAAGGTGCGCTCCGACGACGCTTCGGCGTTCGCGACCCTCGGTCAGTTGCGTCTGCTCATCGGTCAGGCGTCCGGTTCCGCGGACGCGTACGCGCGCGCCGCCGCCCTGCGCCCCGAAGATCCGACATACCGCCGCGCCTTCGGCATCGCGTGCCGCCGCGCGGGGCGCTACGACGAGGCTCGCGCCGCGTTCGAGGCCGACCTCGCCGCGCGTCCGAAGGACTATCGAGCGCATATCCAACTGGCGTACCTCGAGGAATGGCAGGGGCGCAACGCGGTGGCCGCCGAGCGGTTCCGGAAAGCCGCCGATTTCGCGCCGACGCAAGCCGATCGCGACGTCTGCATGAAGAAGGCCGCCGATTTGGAGAGCCTTCCTTCGCAAGACGAGGTGGCGGCCGCCCGTCGGTCGCCCGCGCAGTGGGCCGAGATCCTTTCCGGATCGAAGGACCCGAAGGTTGCGGTCGAAGCGGCCCAACGGCTCGCCGCGATGCCGCCGACCATCCCGGAGTCGACACGGGCCCTCGTGGGTGCGGTGCGGCATCCGGTCCCCGCGGTTCGGACACTCGCGGTGCGGGCGTTGTCCGCGCGATTTCCCGGCTCGACGGATCTGCTCACGGTCTACAAGATTCTGTCGCGCGACCCCGACCGCGGTGTGCGGGCGATGGCGATCCGCGCGCTCGGAGATCTCGCCGTCGACGAGGTGGTGCCGACGCTGATTCCGCTGCTCGCCGAGACCGACCCCTACGTCTTCCGGGAGGTCCACGAAGCGCTCTATCGCGCCGCTCCCGCCTTCGTGACGCCGATCTATCCGCTCGTGGACGACGGCACCGCACGTGCCGCGTTGGTGAAGGAGTGGGAAGCCTGGTGGGCCGAGAACGCCGACCGTTATCGACGCTTCCTCCGCTGAGAGCGACGCTTTCCGCAACTCCGCGCCCCTGCTAGACTTCGAAGCCCGAAAATCGGGCGTATCGGAGCGAGTCCATGAACATCCGCGCGGCCTTCATGACAGGGATGATCGTTGCCGGTCTCGTCGCGCAAGGCGACCCCGCACGACTGCGCGAAGACACCCTTCGCGAGATCGGTGGCGGCGCCCCGGTGGACGATCTCTCCCGTGCGCGCGCCAAATGGCCGCAGCAGGACGGGGAGATCGAAGACGCGATCGCCCGCCAAGATGCGGCACGTGCCGCGGGGGACGAGGAGTTTCGGAAATCGGTCGCGTTCTACGAGAACAAGGCGGCGGTCCGCGAAACCCGGTGTCCCTCTACCTCTACGGCCGCGTGCTCGGCCTTTCGGGGCGTATCGAGGAGGCACGCGCGAAGTTCGAAGCGGCTCTCAAACTCGACCCGTTCCTGCCGTGGGCTCATCACGGATTGGCGACCTGCCTCGCGACCACCGATCGCCTCGATGAAGCGGCGAAGGCCTATCGCCGGGCGCTCGACCTCAATCCGAACTTTTGGCGTTCGTACGAGCCGCTTTCGGGCGTCTTGATGCGGCTCGGTCGGGCGGCGGAGGCCGAGCCTCTCCTGCGGAAACTCGTCGCGACGCGTCCCGACGAGGCGTCCGCGTGGATCACCCTCGGCAAACTGGAGGCCTTCCGCACGCGCTACGGCGAAGCGGCCGCGGCATTCGAAAAGGCGTTGGAAATCCGACCGACCAACGACGAGGCGATGCGTCTGCTCGCGTTCACGCTCCGCAAGGGCGACCGACTCGACAGAGCCCTCGAGATCTATACGCGGATGTCGGAGCGCAATCCGAAGGATTACGCGATCCACATCGCGCTCGGTGAAGTCAACGAACGGCTCGGCGAGAACGCGGTCGCCGCGGGACATTTCGAGAAGGCCGCCGAGCTCGCGCCCGCCGGCGCCGCGACCGAGAGTTCCGACCTTTTGAAGCACGCTCAAGAACTCCGCGAGCGCCCCGCGAAGGAGAAGCGCAATCCGCGTGCGAAAACGCCGCGCGAGTGGTGCGAGATCCTTCTGAACTCGACGGAGGAAGAGCGCTGCATCGAAGCGATCCGCGTCCTCGCCGCCTATCCGCAGATCGACGAGGACGTCCACAAGGCGATCCTCAGGAGCCTGAAGAACCCGAGCGGCAAGGTGCGTACGCTCGCCATTCGCGCACTCGCGGACCGATATGGGCCCGCGATCGGTGAACTTGTTCCGTTGCTCTCGTTGTTCGTCGACGACAAAGACCGCAACGTACGCGCCTTTGCGGTGCGTGCCCTCGGCGATTCCCGCGAACCGTCCGCCGTCCCCGCATTGATCCGCGCGCTGTCGGATGCCGATCCCTACGTGTTCCGCGAAGCGCACCGCGGCCTCGTCCTCGCCACTCCGGCGATGGTCGACGCCGTTCTGCCCGAACCTCTCGACGCCGCACGCATCGGGAAGACTCGGGCCGATTGGAAGTCCTGGTACGAGGAAAACCGCGACCGCTACCGGAAGTACGAACCCAAGGAGGACGGACGGTGACTCGAGGCAGCATCATGGTCGCGGGCGGGGCGGGCTACATCGGAAGCCACTGCCTCCGGCATCTTCGTGAACACGGCATCGACGCCTTCGCCTACGACAATCTTTCCGAAGGACATGCGGCCGCCGTTCTCGACGCGCCGTTCGTTCGCGGGGAACTCGACGATCGCGCACGTCTCGTCGCGGTGATGAAGGAGCGCGACGTCCGCGCGGTGTTTCACTTCGCGGCGTCCTGCTACGTCGGCGTGTCGGTGAAGGACCCCGAGGCCTACTACCGCAACAACGTCGCCACGACGCTCGAACTCCTTTCCGCGATGCGCGAAGCGGGAGTGAACACGTTCATCTTCTCGTCGACGTGCGCCACGTACGGTAATCCCGTTCAGGAGTTCATGGACGAAACGCATCCGCAGCAACCCATCAATCCGTACGGTTGGACGAAGTTCATGGTCGAGAAGATGCTCGCCGACTTCGCCCACGCGTACGGCCTGAAGTGGGTCGCCCTCCGCTACTTCAACGCGGCCGGCGCGCATCCGGACGGTCGCATCGGTGAAGACCACGATCCCGAGACGCACCTGATTCCGATCGTCCTGCAGGTGGCCCAAGGGACGCGTGACGGACTCATGGTTTACGGCGACGATTACGCGACGCCGGACGGCACCTGCATCCGCGATTACATCCACATCCTCGACCTTGCGGAAGCGCATCGTCTCGCGATGGACTACCTCGATCGCGGCGGCGCGAGCACCGCGTTCAATCTCGGCAACGGTGCCGGGTATTCCGTCCTCGAAGTCATCAAGGCTGCGGAGGCGGTCACGGGTTGCAAGATCCCGTTCAAGATCGGACCGCGGCGCGAAGGCGATCCGGCGCGTCTCGTCGGCCAGTGCCGACGCGCGCAGGACGTGCTCGGGTGGAAACAGAAGTTCGGCGATCTCAAGACGATTCTCGAGACGGCGTGGAACTGGCATCGTGCGCATCCGAAGGGATACGGCGACTCATAAGAAGGGGTAGGGCATGAATCTCGCTTCACGCGCGCGGTGCGGCGCCGTGTGGATCGTGGTGGTCGTATTGGCGTCGTCGCTCGTCGCGCAGGACGGGCGTGCGGCGGCCGCGGCCCGTGTTCGGAAACTCGTCGAGGCGGCGCGTTCTCCGAAGATGCAGGTGGGCGTCGTTTGGGGCGACGCCGGTGCGGCGCCGTTCGCCGCCGAAGGTGATCTCGGCCCGCTCGTTCCCGCGAGTAATCAGAAGGTGCTGACGTCGATCGCCGCGGTCGCACGCCTCGGACTCAATCACGAATTCGCCACCGGTTTCTATGCGATGGGGCCGATCGCGAACGGCGCATTGAACGGTCACCTGCGCGTCGTCGGAGATGGGGATCCGTCCTTCGGCATCCGCGACCACGGGGAAACGCTCGGCGTGTTCCGATACTTGGCGACTCGCTTCAAGGAACAGGGCGTCACCAAGATCACAGGCGACATCCTCTGCGACGACGCCGCATTCGATCAGGACTTCACCGGCCCGGATTGGCCGAAGGCCTTGCCGACCACCACCTACCTCGCGCAGGTTTCGGCGCTGTCGGTCGACGAAGGTCTCGCCCGGCTCATCGTCTCGCCGAAGGACGGCGGTGGATTTCGTGTCGCCCCGGTACCGGACGTGGGAACCGTTTCCGTCGGAGCGCTCACGGTGAAGACGGTGGGCAAGCGGCAGGACGGCGGTCTCGCCTTCGATCGTCCCGACGGATCGAACGTCCTTTCGGTCAAAGGCGGGTGGTTCGGTACCGCGCCGCAGACCCACGAAGTGGCCATCCACGATCCGACGCTCCACTTCGGTCGTTGCCTCGTCGCCGCCTTCCGTCAGGAGGGAATCGCCATTGCGGGTTCGGTGCGTCGCCCCGGCGCGTCCGAGCGCCAAGGCGGGACCGAAGTGGTGCGCCTGACGACGCCGCTCGCGCGCGTGCTTCCCGCCATGCTGAAGGAAAGTCAGAACCATCGTGCGGAGATGATCCTGAAGCATCTCGGTGCGGCCACCGGACGCGGTGGTTCCTTCAAAGGGGGTAGCGAAGCGGTGGCCGAATCGCTGTCCGGGCTCGGGGTCCAGTTGAAGGACTGCGTGTTGATGGACGGCTCCGGACTTTCGCGTTCGAACCGCGTCACCGCGCGTGCTTTGTACGACGCGCTCTCGATCATGGGGAAACGCCCCGATTTCGAGGCCTATCGCGATCTGCTCGCCGAACCCGGCGAGGAGGGCACGTTGCGTCGTCGTCTGCCGTCGCTTCGTAATCGAATGGCCGGAAAGACCGGAACGCTGAACAACGTCAAGACTCTTTCCGGATACGTGCTCACGAAGGACCAACGCTGGATCGCGTTCGTCGTCCTTTGCAACGGTCCCGAAGCGGAAGGACGTGGCGGGACTCTTCAGGACGCCGTCGTCGAGGCACTCGCCGCGTCGGGAAATCCGTGACCGGCGGACTCTTCGAGTTACCGCCCCCTCCCGAACCTCCGAAAGAGGCGATGCCTCTCGCGGAGCGCATGCGCCCGCGCTCGATCGACGAGATCCTCGGCCAAGAAGCGACGCGCGACGGCGCGCTGCTGCGGTCGTTGATCGACGGCGGGCGCCTCCCGTCGCTGCTTCTCTGGGGACCCCCCGGATGCGGGAAGACGTCGCTCGCGCGGCTTTTGGCGGATGTGACGGGGCTTTCGTTCCTGCCGTTCTCCGCGGTGCTCGGCGGCGTGAAGGAACTTCGTGAACGGATCGACGAAGCGCGACAACTGCTCAGACGGGGGACGCGGGCGTTGTTGTTCGTCGACGAGATCCAC
>CAIWVZ010000183.1 GCA_903916245.1 uncultured Planctomycetota bacterium
CGGACGAAACTCGCCATCGTCCTTCAAGGATCCCCGGGAACTGGGAAGAGCTTTCTGGCAGAAAAACTCGCGCATCTTCACGCCGGCTCGCGTGCGCGTGTCACCAAGGTTCAATTCCACCCGTCCTATAGTTACGAAGACTTCGTGCGTGGTATCCGCCCCGCCGAAAATGGCGGCTTCCGCGTCGAGAATGGTCCGTTGGTCGAGCTGGCCGCGCGAGCACAGAAGGAACCACGGCAACAATTCGTGTTGTTCCTCGACGAAATCAATCGCGCGAACGTCGCGAAGGTGTTGGGAGAAGCACTCTCTCTGATCGAAGCCGACAAACGGGATCCCAAGCACGCCGTCCAACTCGGCCTCGCCCACGACGGCAGCAAGACTTTCCATCTTCCTCCGAACCTCGCGATCGTCGCGACCATGAATACCGCCGACCGTTCGATCGCTCTCGTCGATTACGCACTCCGCCGGCGATTCGCGTTCTTCACGTTGGATCCGGCATTCGAGCGACCCGCCTTCCGCAACTGGCTCGAAGAAGAACTCGGCGCCGACGGGTCGGACGGCGACGCGGAAGCCAAGAGAGCACGTGCGGAGGCGAATCGGACCGTCGATCGCATCGTCGACACCATGAGCGCCGTCAATCGGCGTATTCGCGAGCACAAGGCGCTCGGGCCGAACTACGTACTCGGGCACAGTTTCTTCTGCACGTTCAATGCGGAACGCGACGGAAATCCCGGATCGTGGGCCGAACGCGTCTACAAGTCCGAGATCCGTCCGCTGCTCGAGGAATACACGATCGAACATTCGGCGCTCCGTCGCGAATTGCTCGACCTCGTCAAGCCATGACCGAATCGACGGCCGTACGCCCCGACGACATTCCGGTCGCGAACCTTCTCCGTCTGGCTTTCTACGCCGGAGAGGTTCTCGAAGAGTTGGAGGAATGCGAAGCCGATCGCGACGTCGGTTCCGATTTCCGCGAACTTCTTGCGGCGATGCTCGCGCGGGCCGCGGAGCGCGTACGCCGGGGCGGATGGGATCGCGGTTACTCACTCCACGAAGACTTCGGTTCCCGTCCACGCGGACGCATCTTGATCGGCACGACGATCGCCCGAGGCGGACTTTTCACGGCGCGGCTGGCGCATGAGTTCGACGAGCTCGACGAAGACACTCCTGACAATCGCGTCCTGAAGGCGGCCGCGAAGATCCTTTCCACGCCGAAGTCTTCGGCCGGAGAGGACGAAGAGAATCCATCGGAATCTTTCGCCATGTCTCTCGGACGGATCGTGCGCGAACTGCGCGCGGTTTCCGACGTGCGACTGACCCCACACCTTGTCGGATCCTTGCCGCGCGGACAGGCGTCCCGACGGTATCGAGTCGTCCGCTTCGTTGCCCGCCTTCTCGTCGAATGCGCTGAACCCGACGAAGCCGAGGGAACGGACTGGGCGCGTCGTCTTCTCCAAGACTCGGTGCGGATGCGTCGACTGTTCGAGCGATTCGTGCTTCGCTATGCGCAACGACACACGGACGCGAAGGTGAAGCCGACCCGATACACGTGGTCGGATACTCCGTCGCCGGAGTCGCAGGCGCTCATGCCCGGACTCCACACGGACGTCGTCCTCCGTGGCAAGGACTGGACCCGCATCGTCGAGTGCAAGTACACGCCTCGCTTGTTCGCGTCGGGTAGGCACAACAAGCAGCAATTCCATTCCGCGTACCTACGGCAGCTCTTCGCGTATCTATCCCGCGAAGCCGCGAAGCACCCCACTCGACCTCGGCCTTCGGGGCTCCTCCTCTACCCCGCAGTATCCACATCCGTCGACCACGTGATTCGGATGGATCCGTTCCAAGCGCGGGTCGCAACTCTAGACCTCACCCTTCCTTGGTCCGATCTGCGCACGCGCCTCGACGCACTTCTGACTTCCGACACCTAGGGCGCGCCGAACTGGAAACGGAGGTTCGCTCTCAGGAGTCGTCGGAGGGGGCGGCGACGCGCGCGGCGAGATGAGCCATCGGCAGGTAGGCGAAGAGCAGATCCGCCGAAATGAACCACACCGGGGCGGGGATCATGTAGGTCGCGACGATCCCGCCGATCAGGTGAACGATGCCGATCATCATGGCGATCCGGCGCTTGCGGCTCGCGGCGAGGATCGCGGCGATCCACGCGCCCACGAACGAACCCGCGGCGTGCGCGACGAGCGGCACGACGAAGTGCTGCGGCCCGTAGCGGTGGATGTTCGCCTTGATGCTGTCGAGATTGTTCGGGTCGACGCCTTCGGGCGGCGGGATCAGCGAACTTCCGGCTCCGACCAACGCGCCGTTGAGGCCCATGCAGACGGCCAGTCCGACGACGATCGCGATCGCGTTTTTCAATCCTGGGCTCATGCTCGACATTGTCGCATGCGTGGCACCCGTCGACACCGAAGGATCAAGAGCCGGGTTCCGTTCACGCGTTTCCTCCCGTGCCTCATGGCGCGGGACCGAGGTGCGAAAGCACGACTTGGCGGTCGGCTTCCGTGAACACTCCGTCGCCCGTGAGATCGGGCAGAGGCGGCGTGGCGAGACCGATCATCGACGCCGCCTTCGCGA
>CAIWVZ010000184.1 GCA_903916245.1 uncultured Planctomycetota bacterium
CTGGCCGCGATCGCGACGTGGGAAGCCCGCACGGGAAAACGCGTGGACGCTCTCGAACGCCGAGCGATGCTCCACCAGTTGTGCGACGAACCCGTCGCCCACGAGAAGGTCCTCAAGGAGCTGATCGCCGTCGATCCGGCGCGTGAAATCGAATGGCGACGCATGATCGCCCTGTCCCTGCTCGATCGCGGCCGCGCCGTGATGGCCCGCGCCGCCGTGACCGATCTGCTCGAGCGCCCCGATCGCACGGAAGAAACGGACGAATTCGCGGCGGGCATCCTGAGATTCATCGGTCGCCCCGAAGAAGCGGCCGCGGCGTACGTATCGGGCCTTCGTCTGCATCCCGATCGGATCGAAACGTTGCTGCTCCTCGCCGACGCGTGGAAGGCTTCGGGATCGACCGAGCGCGGGATCACGCTTTTCAAGGACATCCTCGCGCTCGACGGCCCCGACGATCTCCTCGTGCTCGCGGCGGACGGACTGCTCAATCTCGAGGCGGATTCGAAGGCGCTGCGGGCGGCGACGCGTGCGGTACAGCGCCGCATCGCGACCTACCCGGGCCGCGTCCACCTCCTGCGCGTCCTTCAAGACCTCTTCGAAGCCCTGAAGGACGACGCGGCCCGCCTCAAGGCCCTCGAGGAAACCGTGGTCGTCGCGGGCGATCAGCGCCCGGCGTTCGTGCGTGAACTGGCGGAAGAGCGTCTGCGTGCCAACGACCGAAGGGGCGGCGCGGACGTCGCCCGCGAGTTCCTGATGCTCGGTGTCGAAGCACCGCCGGCACTCTTCCTCACGTTGGGCGAAGCGCTTTTGAAGGACGGCGACCGCCGAGGCGCGGAAGCCGCTTTCGCGAAGACGGCCATCGGACTCGACGGCGCGGCGAACGAGGCGAAGATCGCGAAGCTCTACGAAGACGCGGGTGCGTGGAGCGACGCGGAACGCGTCCGCCGTCGGCAACTTCTGCGCGCGCCCGACGACGTCGACGCGGCGTTGGCCCTCGCGAAGACGTTGGAGAAGCAGAAGCGCTTCGACGCGGCGACGCCGCTCTACGTATCCGTGTGCCTCCGGCGTCTCGAAAAAGAGACGGCGGGCGCCGAGGAGTCCGCCGCCTCCGGCGTCATGGCGGGCAACGCGCGCGCGATCTCCATTCTCGGACGGTCGCTTCGCGAAGGCGCGGCGACGGACGAGATCCTCGCCGCGGTGCTGCGGATGAAGCCCGACGCCGCGACCGTCGCAACGCTCGTCGATCCCCTCGAGGCCGCAACGCGCCGGGGTGCTCCGGCGGCGAAGAACGCGGCGTTGAAGCGCCTCGCGACGTTCCTCCACGGCCTCGGGACCCCGGAGGCCGCCGCGCGTCTGCGAGCCCGAGAAGACACCATGCTCGCGGAGTGCGCGAAGAACGCCGCGACCGGGTCCCGTCCGACGCAGGATACGCTCCTCATCCGAGCCGTCGGCGAAAGCCGACTCGTCCACGGGGACATCGAGGGTGCCTTCGCGGCGGCCGCGATTCTCAATCCCACCGCGTTCGATCGTTTCGCGTTCCGTCTGAATCTCGTCGCGGGCAAGGACGCCGACGCCGAAGCGATGCTCGCGCGCGCGACGGATGCCGATCTCGCGTGGGGCGTTGGGCTCCTCGCGGCGCTCAAAGGACCGGAGATCGCTCGCGTGCGGCTCGCCGATCTCCGCGACGCCGCGGTCCGCCGCCCGATCGCCCTCGCCGACGACTACGTCAACCTCGCGACCGCACTCGATCCCGCCTTCGATCGACGCGGGTTCGAAGAGGCGGGACTCCGGACGCTGATCGCCGAATGGAAGCCGGGCGTCGCCTCGATCCAGCTCCTCTCCTACATGGAAGCACGTCCCGATCTTCCGACCGCGTTGAAGGCGAGCGCTCTCAAGCTCGTCGCGCAGGACGGCTCCCCCGTGGCGCGTACCACGACGACGCGACTCGTGGCCGTCGGTCGCGGGATTCTCCCCGATGCCGACTTGGGCCCCGTCGTCGAAAAACTCGTCAAAGAAGCGACGTCGCCCTACCTCGCCGCGGACCGCTTGAAGGACGTCGGGTTGGTCGACGCCGCGCGTCGTGAATCGCTCCTCGACGAAACGCTCCGAAAGTTCCGCAACAACGACGCGAACCAGATTCCTCTCGCCCTTCTTTCCGAATCGAAGCGCCCGCTTCCGAAGGAGCTTCTCGGAAAACTCGTCGCCGCGTTCGATCCGAAGGCGATCGACATGGGCGACGTCGCGATCCTGAGGCGTCTCGGAAAAGCGCCTCATCTTCCCGACGATGTTCGGACGCAACTCATGGCGCGCATTCTCGAAGCGCGTCGCGACGACCCGATGCTCGTGCTCGCGATGGCTCAGCTCGTTGCCGACCCGACGGAACGCGAACGGCTCGCCAAAGCCGCGATGGACGGTGCGATCCGCAAGGGCGATGTGAACGTCGTCGCCGTCGTCGGCGCCGGTGCGCTCGGACTCGTCGGAAAAGACGCTCTCGAAACCTACGCGGCACTTCCGTCGGATGCGACGGCGACGACGGCGTTGGCAAAGGGACTCGCTCGAGGGCGACTCGGCGATACCGCCGCGTTCGCCGCCGCGCTGTCGGCGGCCGCTCGTTCGCGTCCGGACGACGTGGCCCTTCTGCGACAGGCCGTCGAAGCGTTGAAGAGCCGTGGTCGCCCCGAGGATGCCGCGGAGCTGCTCGTGAACTACCTCGACAACGGCACGAAGGCTTTCCCCTACTGGATCGGCGAAGCCGCGACTCTGCTCGTCGACATCGGACGGCCCGACGATGCCGCCGCGGCGCTGCGGCGCCCGATGGAAGGCTACTTCGTCTCCACTCTCGAAGCGCTACGGCTCAAGATCGCGGTCCTCACGTCGAATCCCGAGATTCGCGACGAGATGATCCGCGAGTCCATCGCCGCGATGGCGCCGACCTCGTCCGGCGTCCGCTTCGTGACACGGACGACGAGCCGAACGCCGACTTTGTCCGACGCGGTACGCCCGCTCGCGCCGCGTCCGCCGTTCCCCACGGACCGCGACGACGCCCTCCGCCAAGGGGACGGATCCGCCCTCGGATTCGTCGCCGACGGCGACGCGCTCGCGCAACGGCTCCTCGCCGCCGTCCCCGTCGAATCCCGCGCCGACCGCACCGATCTTCTCAAGGCGATCGTCCTCGCGGCGCGTCGCGAAGGGCGCCTCGACGCGGTCGTTCGTACGACCGTGGATGCGTTGCGCGCGGCGCCCGCCGACACGTCGCGCATCGCGTTGCTCGTCTACGCGAAGATCGCCGGGGCGACCGTCGAGGGCGACCCGATGGATGCGTGGGCTCGTCGCCTCCTCACGGCGACGCTCGCGCCGCCCACGCTCCTCGACGCCGCAGAAGCGGCGTTGGCGCTCGGTCGCCGCGATCTCACCGCGGCGTTGGTCCACCGCATCAACGCCAACCGCGCCCCGTCGGGCGGCGACGACGAGGTGCTTCGACGCCTCGTCCTGCTCGCCGCCCTCGCCCCCGGCAATCTGCCGTCGGCCCCGGAACTACGCGCCGACGTCGAGTGGATCGACGTGCCGAAGGAGGGCCAAACCCTCGCCGCCCTCGCCGCCTCGGGACGCACCGCGAAGGACGTCGTTGCGACTTGGAAACCCGCGTGGGAGCGGCTTCGCAGCGCGTCGTTCGCCTGGGAGATCCGCAACTTCACGTGGCCGTGGGCGGGTTGGTGTCTACGCGCGGGAGACGCCGCGACGGCGAAGGAAGCGCTCGCGATGTTCGACGACGAGGATGCGACACCGGCCGCTTGGGTTTTCGCCGCCGCTTTGCCGCCCCTCGCGGAATGGTCGGACCCCGCCGCACCCACCGACGTCGCCGCCTTCTTGTTGGGACGGATCCGCACCGAGGACGCTTCCCGTCGCGGCGATTTGATTCGGCTCGCGATGGTGCTCGTCCGCCGCTTCGAATCCGCGGGACGCGCCGGCGAGGCGGAAGCTCTTCGGCGCGATCTCAAGAGCGTCGCCGACGGCGTCCGCCTCGGAACCTTCACGCCGTGACGCGCGGCGGCCCCGGAGGCCGCCGACGCGCGATCACAGCGAGAACTTGCGGTACTTCCACGCGGTCGACGCGGGCCCCTGCCCCGACGCCGTGCGCTCCTTTTCGATGCGATCCGCGTAGGCCGCGTAGTCGCCTTCGAAGAAGCGCGCGTGGCCCTCGCCGTCGAACGCGAGCACGTGGGTGGCGACGCGGTCGATGAAGTAACGGTCGTGCGTGACGACGATCAACGATCCGCCGAAGCCGCCGATGGCGTCTTCGAGGACTCGAAGCGTGCCGAGGTCGAGATCGTTCGTCGGTTCGTCGAGCAGGATGAGATTACCGCCCGTGCGCAGGAGCTTCGCCAACTGCACGCGGTTGCGTTGACCGCCCGAAAGCTCGCCGACCTTCTGCTGCTGATCGAGGCCGCGGAAGTTGAACTTCGAGACGTAGGCGCGGCCGTTGACGACCTTCTTGCCGAACGGAAGAAGATCGAGGCCGCCGGTGATCTCCTGATACACCGTCTTGTCCGCGTCGAGCGAATCGCGGCTTTGGTCGACGTAGCAAAGCTGAACGGTCGGTCCGACCACCACCTGCCCCGCGTCGGGCGCGAGCTGTCCGGTGATCATGCGCAGAAGCGTCGTCTTGCCGGCGCCGTTCGGCCCGATCACGCCGAGAACGGCGCCGGGCGGAAGCGAGAACGACAAGTCCTTGACGAGCGCTTTGTCGCCGAGCGACTTCGAGACGTTCTTGAATTCGAGAACCTTGTCGCCGAGGCGTCCGCTGCACGGGATGGACAATTCGATGGATTCGTCGGAAACCTCGCGCTGTTCCGCGACGAGTTTCTCGTAGTTGGCGATACGCGCCTTGTTCTTCGCGACGCGGGCGCGCGGCGACTGCCGGATCCACTCGAGTTCCTTCGCGAGGACTTTTTGACGCGCCGCGTCGGACTTCTCTTCGACTTCGAGGCGCTTCTGCTTCTGCTCGAGATACGACGAGTAGTTCCCCTCGTAGGGCGTCGCCTTCCCGCGTTCGATTTCGAGCATCCACTGCGCGACGTTGTCGAGAAAATAGCGGTCGTGGGTCACGAGGATCACCGAACCCGGGTAATCCTTCAGGTGCTGCTCGAGCCACGCGATGGTTTCGGCGTCGAGGTGGTTGGTGGGCTCGTCGAGAAGGAGCATGTCGGGCCGACGCAGCAGCGTTTGGCACAACGCGACGCGGCGGCGTTCACCGCCCGAGATCTTGGTGACGTCGGCGTCGGGCGGCGGACAGCCGAGAGCGTGCATCGCGAGTTCGAGGCGGTGATCGAGTTCCCACGCGTCGCGGGCTTCGATCTCGTCCAACGTGCGCTGCAGCTGCTCGAGGGTCTTCTCCATCTCTTCGGGAGACAGGTCCGTCGCCAGCTTTTCGTTCAGTTCGTCGTGACGACGCAGAAGGTCGCGAACCGGTTTCACCGCTTCTTCGACGTTTTCGATCACGGTCTTCGTCGGATCGAGCGTCGGCTCCTGCGGGACGTAGCCGACGGTCGCCCACTCCGCGAGATGAGCGTCGCCGTCGAATCCCGTGTCGACGCCGCCCATGATGCGCAGGAGCGTCGACTTGCCGCTGCCGTTGTGTCCGATGACGCCGATCTTCGCGCCCTTGTAGAAGGAGAGCGTGATCCCCTTCAGAACTTCCTTGTGGTCGTGCTTGCGGACGAGGTCCCGCACGGAATAGATGATCTCGGCCATGACCCGAAACGGTAGCATCGGGCACGACGCCTCCGGAGACGACGCATGGAAACCTGGATCGACGGCTACAACGTCGTCAAACGCAAAAAGATGGACGAACGCGTGTCCTTGGAACAGGCGCGCGAGCATCTGTTGCGTCGAGTCGGCGCGTTCGCCCGGGTGGTGGTGTGGTTCGACGCCAAAGCGAAGAAGGGATCGTCCACGGAATCACCATCGGCGTCGGTGACGGTCAAATACGTCACCGGAACCGCCGACGACGCGATCGTCGACGCCCTCCGCCGCCACAAGGATCCTCGCGGCGTCGTCGTGGTCACCGACGATCTCGGCTTGGCCGTGCGGTGCCGTCAACTCGGGGCGACGCATGTCGACGTCGACGCGTGGTTCGCGAATCCCTCCGGCAAGCATCGATCCGTCGAGTTGGACAGTCCCGCGTCGAAGCCCAAGCCCACCAAGTCGGAGATCGACTGGGGGCTCGAGCAGTTCGGACACCTCGACGACGAGCGTCTCGACTAAAGGTTGCGGGAGACGAAGTCCCACATCGCCTTGTAGACGGCGTAGCGGTGGCCGGGCATGCGGGGCGAGTGGTCGCAGCCGGGCAGGAGCAGGAATTCGACCGGAACACCCGCCTGCTGCGCGACGTCGAGGAACTGATAGGAGTGCTGCGGATGGACGTTGTCGTCCATGCTCCCGTGGATCAGCAGCAACTTGCCCGAGAGATTGCGGACACGGCTCATCGGGCTCGACTTCCCGTAGCCGCGTGCGTTGGTCTCCGACAGCCCCATGTAGCGCTCGGTGTAGATCGAGTCGTAGAGCATCCAGTCGGTGACCGGGGCGCCGGAGACGCCGCACTTGAACGCTTCGGAGTGGGTCATCGCGTAGAGCGTCATGTAGCCGCCGTACGACCACCCGTGGATGCCGATGCGCGAACCGTCCACCCAAGGCTTCTGCTTCAGCCACTCGAGCGCATCGAGTTGATCGGAGAGTTCCTGCTGCCCGAATTTCTTCCAGACACCCCACGCGGCGCCCCATCCGCGTCCGGAAGCGGAGCGGTTGTCGCACGCCCAGACGACGTAGCCCTTCTGCGCGAGGAAATGCCAGAAGAGGAGATCGCGCGAGAACGCGTTGCGAATGCTCGGGATGCCCGGCCCGCCGTAGAGGAACAACATGACCGGGTACTTCTTCGACGGATCGTGATCCGGAGGCAGGATCAACATGGTTTCCATGTCGAATCCGTCCTTCGTGGGCACCTGCTGGAAGGAGACGGCGCCCTTCTTGACTTTCGACCACATCGGCGACGGGTTCGCGTCGATCACCTTCACGACGGCGCCGGAGGCGTCGCGCAGATGCTGGCGCATCGGCGTATGGATGTCCGACCAGTATTCGAGGAACCACTTGCCGTCCGGCGACCAACGCACCTGCATGTGTTGGCCCGCCTCCTGCGTGAGGCGGACGAATCCCTTGCCGTCGAGCCCGATGCGGCACACGTCGAGATCGCGCAACGACCGTTCCTTGCACGAGAAATGCAGGGCGTCGCCGGACGCCGCGAGCCCGTGAACTTCGGTCACGTCGAAGTCGCCTTCCGTCACCGCGTTCATCAACGCGCCGTCGGCGCCGTAGCGATACACGTGGCGCGTGCCGGTGCGATCCGACATCCAGAGGAAGGACCCGTCCTTCATCCAAAGAGGCATTTCCTGACGCTCGACCCACGCCTTGGTCGTTTCACGCAGCACGGTGCGGCTCCCGCCCTCCTTGTCGTGCGCGACGAGTTCGAGCCACGTTTGGCCGCGGTCCTGCCATTGCGCGAACAAGCGCCCGTCGGGGCTCCAACCGACGTTCGAAATCAACGCTTCGGGATCGTCCTTGGGATTCTTGACCCACACGGTGGGCCCGCCCGCCGCCGGAACGATGCCGAGCTTGGCAACCGGATTCGGATCACCGACCTTCGGGTACTTCGCGCTCACGGCTTCCTGATGCTTCGCTCGATGATCGAGCAACGTGAACAGAGGCACCTGCGTCTCGTCGAGTCGCAGGTAGCCGATCGAAATCGAGTCGGGCGCCCACCACCAGCCGCGCCAATTGCCGCGTCCGTAGAGTTCCTCCTGATAGACCCAGTCGAGTTTGCCGTTGAAGATCGACGGAGACCCGTCGGTGGTCAGACGCACTTCGGTGCCGTCGGCCACCGACGTCGTCCAAAGATCGTTGGCACGGACGAACGCGACGCGCGAGGAGTCCGGAGAGAAGCCGACCTCCTCCTCGGTGCCTTCGGTCTTTGTCAGGCGGACCCCCTTGCCGGTCGCGACGTCGACGGCCCAAAGGTCGTCCTCGATCGTGATCGCGAACATCGACCCGCGGTCGTTCCACACGAAGGCCCCGCTCGCGAGGGCTCCCGCCACCGCGGCGGCCGGGGCCCCGGCACCGGTCAGAGCCGCCGACACCTTGGAAGCGTCGAGGAGCGGCTTCGATTCGAACGTGGCGGGATCGACGCGAAGGAGTTCGAGCGCCCCGCGGCGGCGATCGATCCGGGTTTCCTGAAGCGACCCGTCCGGCAACCATTGCAGCTGGGTCGTCGGGCTTCCGACGATCGGCTTCCGCAGGGTCGGATGGGCCAACATCTCGACGGACAAGGTTCCATCCCAGTCCTGCGCCGCGACGGCCGATGAGAGGATTGCCCAAAGGACGAGAACCTGCTTCAGTGCGCGCATGGAAACTCCGTCCCGACGGGCTGTTGGAGCCACCCGCACGGGGTGCGTATCCTACGAAACGGTGCGTGGAATCTCCGGTCGACCCGGCTAGACTCCACGCCTCGGAGGACACCCGATGACCCGCATGTTGACCGCCTTCGCTCTCTTCGCTCTGACCCTCGTCGCCCAGACGCCCACCCCGGCCGCCGCGGACACCCGTCCGTCGATGCCGAAGGCCGGCCCGGTCCGCATCGGGATCGAGTGCGACCGCGCCGCCCTCATGAAGGACGGCGTCGCGCGCATCTCGAAGGTGATGGCCGACAGCCCCGCCGCGGGTGCCGGCCTCATGGCGGGCGACGTGATCACCGCCGTCAACGGCGCGAAGATCGACGGCGACGCCGCTTGGCGTAAAGCCGTGGCGGGCAAGAAGGAAGGCGATGCGCTTTCCATCGAATACACCCGTGGAAACGCTCCCGCCAAGGCGGAAGTGAAGTTGGTCGCGAGCCTCCCGCGCAAGGAACCGGACGTCGTCAAGGTTCAGCACTGCCTCATCGGCTTCAAGGGAGCGACGCGTTCCACGGCGACGCGCACGCGCGAAGAAGCGCAGAAGTTGGCGGACGACATCGCGGCGCGCGTGAAGGCCGGCGAGGACTTCGGCGCGATCGTGAAGCAACTGACGGACGACCCGGGTTCGAAGACGAACGATCCGCCCGGCTCGTACGAGATGACGAACAACGGCGTCCCCGAGAAGAAGGGCGCCTCGCAGCGCAGCGGGATGGTCACCGGATTCGGCACCCTCGCGTTCACCCTCGAGGTCGGCGAGATCGCCGTCGTCCCCTACGACGCGAAACTGTCGCCCTTCGGCTACCACGTGATGCTCCGCATTCAGTGACGCCGTGACCCGAACCGCACGGTTCGGGTTTTTCGGACCGACCCCCGCGACGAAAAACCGTCCGCGGGGGTCAAGTTTTGTCCGTGAAGGGTCCGAAACAAGGGGTGGACATCCGCCTCCATGACATCCCCCAACCCTTCCGCCTCCCACCCTTGGTGGGACGCTTCGCCGAACCACCCCGAATTCGAACGCGACTCCAGCGAGGTCTCGGTGGCCGACGAGGGGATGTGGGCGGTCCTCGAATCCAAGATCGCCGTCGGGCTGATCGAGCCGAAGCCGATTCCGGAACCGGCGCGCCAATGCCTC
>CAIWVZ010000185.1 GCA_903916245.1 uncultured Planctomycetota bacterium
CGTCGTCGTTGTCGTTGTCGAGTCCCGCGTCGGCCGCGGCTTGTTCGAGTTCCTCGTCGCTCGGGACGGCGGTGCCGTCGTGAGCGTCGCCCTCGGCGTCTCCGTTCGCTTCCGGCGCGGCGGATTCCGACGCCTCGGGGGCCGCCGGGGTCACCGCGACTTCGGGCGCCGATGCTTCGGCGGCGGGTTCCGCGGCCGGAGCGTTTCCGTCGGCGGTCGGCGTCGCGTCGGCGGCCGCACCCGCGAATCCGTTCGCACCGTAGTCGTCGGCGAGGAGGCGCTCCCAGTGGAAGTCGCGGGCCGCGAACACGACGACGCGGGAGAAGGAACCCCGCTGTGCGCGCTCGAGCGCCATCCAACGTTCGGAGGCGGGACCGGCGGCATCGGACTTCTTCGGGGCGGACGGAAGGTCGAGGTAGGTGACGAGGAGGCGGGCCATGGAAAGGGGCTCCGGGAGGTAAGCCGCATCCGACGACGGTCGGTCGCCCGACGACGGTCGGGCTCCGGTGTCACCGGTGGGACGAGGAGATTACCACGCCCGACGGACGGAACTCGTTGCGGCGCAAGTTCCGCCCGCGACCCCCCTCTACGCTCCGCCCCCTCGGGGCGAGCCGACGCCGGGGCCTCGTTCGAACGGGGCTGCGCGGGCGTCTCGTCAGGGCGTATACGCGCGGGCGAGCACGTGGAGCTCGTCGTCGGTGAACAGATGGTTCCCCGCCTTCGCGCTTCCGAGAATGTGCTTCACGAGGCCTTCGGAAGGCGTGTAGCCGTGGCGTTCGAGCCAGAACTCGGCGTTGGACTTGCCGGACATGTAGCCGACCGAAATCCGCTGTTCGAGTCCGAACCACCCGGCGGGCACTCCCGAGTAAACACGGTCGGCGAGCCATGTATCGCCGCGACGAAGGGCCTTCACGACGGCCGCGGCGTGCACGCCGGTGCCCGTCAGGAACGCGTCGTTGCCGAAGACGGGGTAATTGTGCGGGATCGGGACGCCGATCGCTTCCGACGCCGCCTTCACGTAATCGCCGAGACTCGAAAGATCGCGGTCGATCCAACCGAGGAGTTTGAAGTTCGCGAGAAGAAGATCCATCGGAGCGTTGCCCGCACGTTCGCCGACACCGAGTGCCGCACCGTGGATCTGGTGGGCACCGGCTTCGATCGCCGCTATGCAGTTCGCGAGATCGAGATTCCGGTCGCGATGGCCGTGCCAGTCGATCTTCACGTCGCGCCCCGAGGCGTCGACGATGGACTTCACGAAGCGAATGACGTTGCGCGTGCCGACCGGCGTCGCATGTCCGACCGTGTCGCAGACGCAGACGCGCTGCGCCCCGAGTTCGATCGCGAGCGTGTACATCTTCCGGATGTCGTCCGGATGGGCGCGCGTCGTGTCTTCCGTCACGAACATGACGGAAATGCCGTTGTCGCGGGCGAAGGTCAGCGACTTCTCGATGTGTCCGAGAATGGTGTCGATCGTCCAGTTTTCCGTGTACTGACGGATGGGCGACGAACCGATGAAGCAGCACGCGAGGATGTCGAGTCCCGTCTTTTCGCGCATGGCGACGACGGGTTCGATGTCGGCGAGCACGGTGCGACAGGCGACGTTCGGACGCAGACGCGCGCCCGACTTCGCGAGGTGCATGCACATTTCGAGGATGTCGCGACGGTGGAGTTCGCCCGCGCCGGGAAGGCCGAGGTTGGCCGTCTCGATGCCGAGACCTTCCATGATGTCGAGCAGGCGGAGCTTCTTCGCGAGCGGTGGATCGTTCGCGGAAGGCGACTGAAGTCCGTCGCGCAACGTTTCGTCGTCGAAGGTCGGCGGAACGGTGGGGCGGAAAACGTCGGTCGACGCCGTGTTCCAGTCGTGGATGAGCGCGTCGCGCTCCTGCGTGTCGGTCATGATTCGCGTCCGGTGTAGGGAATCGCGGTGATCGCCCCTTCTTCGGGGATCTCGCCGCGGCGCGCCATCAAATACCAAGGTTCGATGCGGTCGTTCATCGCCTGTGCGGCTTCGACGGCGTCGGGATCCATGGTGTCGTCGTCCGATCCGTCGCCCGGGCCCGGAGCGACCAGCGCCCGACGATACGACTCCATCGCGTCGAGGATGTTCTTCTCCACGTGGAACGCGAAGCCCCGGTGGAAGTGGAAGTCTTTGAGCGGTTCGGGATCGCGCCACCGCATGACGGTGGTTTCGGCGCCGCGCCACGCTTCGCTCGCCTCCTTGCGTCGGCCGAGATTGAACAGCGCGTAGCCGAGGTAGTAGAGCGGATTGGTGGCGAAGTAACCCGTGTCGCACCCCGACGCGTCCAAGTCGACGCAGCGCGACAGGTGGACGAACGCTTGGTCGAACTGCTTGAGGCGGATCAACGTCTTCGCGAGTTCGAGATGCCAACGTCCCCATTCGGGGTTGGCGGCCGACGCGCTCTTCCACGCGGCGAGCGTGTGCGAGCCGTCACCGCGCTCGTCGAAGTACTCCGCCGTCGCCGCCCACACGCGATCGAGGGGGAGTTCGGGGAACATCCCTTGGAAGCGGGTGAACTGGTTGGCGAGTTCGCGGTCGGCGGAGGGGGCGTTCTTGCGGGGAGCCATACCCACCGTTTTAACGAATCGGGCAGGCGGTCATCCCGTGCCGAATCGATCGAACCATTCCCCCGAGTGGGAAATCCCGGCAATCCATTCCCGAAACCGGGATTTTTCGCCGTCCGAGATCGGCCCGGTGCCGTCTTGGCCTTCGAGGAGCTGGTCGACCACGGCTTCCGGCAACCAGGCGGTGCCGAAGAGGTCGCGGTCTTCGAACTCGCTTTCAGCCTTCATGAGACCTTCGCCACGGAGGCGTCCCGAGGCGGCGACGAGGCGCCGCATCAGCGGCACGTCGTCTTCGGATTCGGAGGCGAGGCGCGCGAGATCCATGAGGTCGATCGTCCCGCGCGTCGTGTAGAGCTCCTGCGCGAGAAGCGCGACGAGCATCAGAATCTCTTCGTCCTTCAGGCCGACTTTGCGGCGCAGGTCGC
>CAIWVZ010000186.1 GCA_903916245.1 uncultured Planctomycetota bacterium
ACGGCGACGCCGCCGCCGCGTATTCGGCGGCACCCGCATCACCGCCCCCGAGGGCCGAAAGCCGGCGCTCGCCGAGCGCGGCCCAACCGACCCAGACGGAAGCGAGAACGCCGCCGACGGCGAGACCGCGTTTGAGCACGCGACGCCCTTCCGCCAGGCGACGTCGGAACGCGGCGCGCACCTTGAGGACGTTGACGCGTACGAGATGGTCGCGTCGATTGGGGACGTCGAAATCGGCGAGAATTTCCCCCGTTTCCACGGCCGCATCGAAGTCTCCGAGACGCTCCTCGAGCGACATCTGTCGCTCGAGTGCGGAAGCGGCACGACCTCCGAGTTGGTGTCTCACGCCGAGCCGCGACGTCTCGCGATGGAGTCCGAGATCGTTCGGCATGGCGACGCACGCGGCCTCGAGCAGCCGCATCGCTTCACGCCCGCCGCCGGCGGAAGCGAGGACCATCGCGAGTCGTTGGGCCGTTTCCACGTGAGGTGCGACCGTCGCGACATCGAGCCCCGCTTCGGCCGCTCGACGGAGACCGATGGCGAGAAGCCGCGGCATGGCCCCGCACCATGCATGGGCCTCGAGCAGGAGAACGGCGGCCTCGCGGAACCGCCCTTCGACCCGCATACGGTGCGCGGCGAGCCGCGCCGACACCACGGCGTCACGAAGTCGATGAACCACTCGGCAGGCCCGAGCGGCCTCGAGGGTCGTGTCGGCATCCGCGTGTTCGGCGCGCGATGCTTCGAGCAGAAGATCGGCGGTCACGTTCGGATCGTCGCTCCCTCCGAGCGTACGCAGACGCTCGACGATATCGGGACCGACGAGACGGCGCGCCGCACCGCGAGCCACGAGACGGGTGGCGACCTCGAGCACGACCGACGACGGCAGCCCGAGCGAGACGGCGACGGCGGCGATGGTGGTCGCGCCGTCGAAGCGCGCGGCGATCCACGCGTCGAACGGTTCGTCGACGGGTCCGTCGACGACGACGACCGCACGGGCGCCGAGTCGCCGCCCGGAACGCGACTCGTCCTCGCGTCGCGCGGCTTCGAGCACGATGAAATCGACCGGGATATGTTCGCGAGCGGCGGGAACGGTTTTTTCGTCGAAGACGAAGCGCCAAGGGCCGGTCTCGAAGACCGCGAGCAGCCGTTCGCGACGCGTCGCCGCTCGCCAGACATCGATGTGGGCGGCGAGGGTCGGCGCGGCGCGCACCGCCGCGAGCGGATCGGCGCCCGATGCCACCGCGTCGAGCACGGGTTGAACCGCTTCGGGAGTCGCGAGACGCTCGGAGACGAAGAGCCCCGGATACCCCTCGACGAACGGACCGTCGATCCCGACTCCGGTTTCGGAAACGACGACGGCCGACGGCGCGCGCCCCGAGAGGGAGCGTAGACGGAGGATCCCCGTCCGGCGCTGAAGGGTCAGCACCTGGAGAAGGTTCACAAGGTCGTCGGAACGAACGTCGCCTTCGATGGCCATCGGTGGAGTTGGGGGGCCGCGATCGACGGTCCCCCGGGGATCTATCGACCGGACGCCCCCGCGCCATCCGGCCGACGTCGCGTTTTTTTCACGCCCGGCGCGGCAGGTTAGGATCCGAAGCGGCGGGGAACGGAACCTTCCACCGCCCTCGTCATGGACACGCACGCGGGAACCCCAAAAGAGCAATTCATCAATTTCGTGAAGGTGGCCTCGCGCTACTTGCGCGCGAGTTGGCACCTTTCCGCGACCGTCCGGGGCGCGCCGAAAGCCTTCTTCGCGACGCCGCGACGCTCGCCGACCGGTCGTTCCGCGTCCACGTCGCGTGGGGCTGCGCGCTGGTGCGTCTCGGTCGACTCGACGACGCGCGGGTCGTGCTCTCCCGAGCTCGCGAACTTTCGCCGTCCCGTTTCCTACGCGAGGATCTACCGCTCCGCCTGCGGGAGGATCTCGCCGTCGGCCACGCGCTCATGGGCGTCGACGCCCCGCGGGTGCGCGGCAAGCACGTCCGCGCGAAGGATCCCGCTCCGGCCCGGTCGGACTTCGCCGACGGGTCCGAGTGGCGTCGACTTCGTGGGCTTCCGGCGATCTCGTCGGAAGATATCGAAAAGGTCGATCTCGACGACCTTCTCGGACGCCTCCTTCCGCCGGAGGTTCCCGGGCACCGCGGAGATTCCTGAACCCGCGTTTCGGGGCGTGAAATCGTCTCCGTTCGTTGCCACAATCGCGAGCCGCCCCGTTCCGGGGACGTCGATCGGATCGCGCGATGAAGAAAACTCCATTCCACGACATCCACGCGGGACTCGGTGCCCGAATCGTGGAGTTCGCGGGCTATGCCATGCCCGTCCTTTACAAGGACATCACCACCGAACACCACGCCGTCCGACGCGCGGCCGGCTTGTTCGATTTGTCGCACATGGGTCGCGTCTACTTCCGCGGCCCCGACGCGCTCAAACTGGCGACGGCGGTGCAGACGCAGGACGCCGCCCCGATGAAGCCGGGACGCGTTCGTTACGCGTTGCTCGGCATGTGGGACGGCGGCATTCTCGACGACATTCTCATCGCCCGCGAGAACGACGGCTACCTGCTCGTCGTGAACGCGTCGAATCGTGATCGCGACGTGGCGTGGTTCCGCGAACGCGCCGCGGGACTCGACGTCGTCGTCGACGACGCGACGGATCGCCTCGCGATGATCGCGATCCAAGGCCCGAAGGCCGTCGACATCATGGCGGACTTGGGGTTCACGGGCGCGAAGGACTTGGGCTACTACCGATTCGCGCGCCTTCCGCATCCCGACGGCGACGTCGACGTGTGGCGCACGGGCTACACCGGCGAAGACGGATACGAGCTCATTTTCGACGCCTCGCGCTCCGCGGCGATGTGGAACGCCGCCGTCGAAAAAGGCACTCCGCACGGAATGATCCCCTGCGGTCTCGGCTGCCGCGACACGCTGCGCCTCGAAGCGGGGATGCCGCTTTACGGCCACGAAATCGATCGCGGCACGAACCCCTACGAAGCGGGCCTCGAATTCGGAGTTTCCGCGACGACGCCGTCCATCGCGGCGGCGGCGTTGAAAGCGGTTCGCGAGCACGGCGTACGCCGCAAGTTGATCGGCCTCGAAGTCGCCGGACCGCGCGTCCCGCGCGAGGGCTGCGGCGTGTGGTCGGGCGACGCCCTCGTCGGAGAAGTCCGTTCCGGCACGAAGTCGCCCACGCTCGGAAAGAACATCGCGACCGCGATGGTGCTCGCCGACGTCGCCGCGAGCGACGCCGTCCTCACGGTCGACATCCGTGGGAATCGCGTCCCCGCGACCCGAACCTCCATCCCTTTCTACCGTCGTCCCGACAGGAGCTGACATGTCCCGTCCCGCCAATCTTCGTTACCTCAAATCCCACGAATGGTGCAAGCTCGAAGGCAACATCGCGACCATCGGCATCACCGACTTCGCCGTGAGCCACCTCTCCGACCTCGTCTTCCTCGACCTCCCCGAGGTGAAGACCGACACCATGCGCGGCGAGCCTTTCGGCGAGATCGAATCGGTCAAGGCCGTCAGCGATCTCTACGCCCCGATGACGGGTGAAATCATCGAGCGCAACGAGCGCCTGCAGGCGGAACTCGATCTGCTCGGCAAAGACCCGTTCGGCGAGGGTTGGATGTTGAAGATCCGCGTCGAAAAGCCGGCCGAGTGGGAATCGCTCCTCGACGACGCCGCCTACCAACAGGTCATCGACGCCGAGTCGCACTGATCCAATACCGTTTCGGGGCGGCGCGCCCCGGTTCCGGAGTCCCATGCGTTACAGCACAAGCACCGAGAAGACGCGAGCCGAGATGCTCGCGGCGGTCGGCGCGGGATCGATGGAGGAACTCCTCCGCTCGATTCCGTCCGACGTGCGGATGAAGCGCCCCCTCGAGATCGAAGGACCGCTTCCCGAATCGACGCTCCTGCGCCGACTCGACGCGTTGAAGTCCGCTCCGCCGCGGGTCTCCCTCATGGGGGCGGGCCTCTACCGCCACCTCGTCCCCACTCCGGTGGACGCCCTCTGCGCCCGTTCGGAATGGGTCACGTCCTACACGCCGTATCAACCGGAACTGGCGCAAGGGACGCTGATGATGTACTTCGAGTTCCAGTCGTACATCGCGGCGCTTACCGGCCAGGAAATCGCCAACGGCGGCATGTACGACGGCTCGACGGCGTGCACGGAAGGCGTCTTGATGGCGATGCGGCTGCGGGAGAAGGCCAAGCGCCTCTACGTCAGCGCCGGGCTTCATCCCGAATACCGCGAAGTCCTCGACACGTTCCTCAAGTTCCACGACGTCGAAGTGACGACGCTGCCCCTCGATCCGAAGACGGGCCGCACCCGCTTCGACGTATCGGCGGCGGATCAGGACGCGGCGGTCGCCGTCGTGGTGCAAAGCCCGAACTTCTTCGGTGTGATCGAAGACGGCGCGGGGCTCTCTCCGAAGGCGTTCGTCGTATCGGCGTGCGCCGAAGCGATGTCGATGGCCGTGCTCAAACCGTTCCCCGCGTCGATCGCGACGGGAGAGTGCCAGTCCTTCGGTATCCCGATGCAGCTCGGCGGCCCGACCGCGGGGTTCTTCGCGACGAAGAAGGACTTCGTGCGCCAATTGCCCGGACGCCTCGTCGGCAAGACCGTCGACGCCGACGGCAAGGACGCCCTGTGCATCACGCTCGCCACGCGCGAGCAGTTCATCCGTCGCGAGAAGGCGACGTCGAACATCTGCACGGCGTCCGGCCTCATGTGCCTTCGCGCCACGACCTATCTCTCGCTGATGGGACGCGACGGCGTGCGCGACGTCGCGGTGAAGTCCGCGAAGGCGGCGCAGGGATTCGCGAAAGGCCTCGCGGCGATGGGATTCCCCACCGTCTTCTCCGGCGCCTTCTTCAACGAATTCGTCGTCGACATGTCGAAGGATCCGGAACTCCCGGCGCGTCTCGAGAAGGCCGGGTTCCTCCTGGGAATCCCGCTCGATCGTTGGTTCCCCGAGCATGCGAACCGTCGACTCGTCGCGTTGACCGAATACGACTACCCGAATGTTCCGGCCCTCGTCGAGGAGGTGAAGTCCCATGCGCGCCATTCCTGAGCCGCCGATCTTCGAACTGGGATCTCCGGAGATCCCGGGTTTCCCGCTCGTCGAATCCTGCCCCGCCGTCGACGCCGAGTCGCTTCCTTTCGCGATCCGCGACGATGCTCTCGGTGGTTGGTCGCAGGTCAACGAAATCGACGTGGTCCGTCACTACACGCGACTCTCCACGCTGAACTTCGACATCAATCGCGGCATGTACCCGCTCGGGTCGTGCACGATGAAGCACAACCCGCTCCTCAACGAGCGCGTGGCGGGCGACGCCCACTTCGCACACTGCCATCCGTACTGGCCGGCGCCGTATCTCTCCGCGCATCGTGAAGTCATGTGCGAACTCGCGCGCGACTTGGCCGAGGTTTCCGGATTCGACGAAGTCTCCATCCAACCCGCCGCGGGTGCCCAAGGCGAACTCACCGCGGTCTTCATGATTAAGGCTTTGCTCGAGTCGAGGGGACATGCGCACAAGAAAGTGATGCTGATCCCGGACACCGCCCACGGAACCAATCCCGCGTCGGCGGCGATGGCGGGATTCACCTGCAAGCAGATCGCTTCCGGACCCGACGGTTGGCTGCGCCTCGAAGACGTGTTGCCGCACCTCGGCGACGACATCGCGGGCATCATGGTGACGAACCCCAACACGCTCGGGATCTACGAGCGCGACTTCACGGCGATCGCGGACGCCATCCACGAGAAGGGTGGCCTCGTCTACATGGACGGCGCCAACTTCAACGCGATCATGGGCGTCTTCCAGCCCGGAAAAATCGGTGCGGACGTCATGCACTTCAACCTGCACAAGACGTTCACCACGCCGCACGGCGGCGGCGGTCCCGGTTCCGGTCCCATCGGCTACAACAGCCATCTCGCTCCCTTCGCGCCGTCGATTCCGGGTGGCAAGTCCATCGGCCGCATGAAGGCGTACTTCGGTCAGTGGGGCATGTTCATCCGTGCGTGGTGCTACATCCGCGCCCTCGGCGGTGAAGGCCTCCATCAAGCCAGTCTCGACGCGATCCTGAACGCCAATTACCTGCGCAAGGGACTCGAAGGGGTGCTTCACCTCCCGTACACGACGCCGACCCTGCACGAAGTCGTGTTCACGGACAAGCATTTCCCGAACGGATTCATGACGCTCGACTTGGCGAAGCGGATCATCGATCACGGCTTCCATCCGCCCACCACCTACTTCCCCATCATGGTGAAGGGCGCGATCATGATCGAGCCGACCGAAACCGAGCCGCGTCGCGAGCTCGATCGGTTCATCGAAGCCGTGAAACGCGTGGTCGCGGAGATGGCGTCGGAACCCGACACCGTGAAGCGCGCCCCGCACACGACTCCGGTACGTCGCCTCGACGAAACCCGTGCCGCTCGACAGCTCGAATTGCGTTGGCGGCCGCATGCGGCGCAGGCCTGACACCGGCCCGCCGGCCCCGCCGCCTCCGGCGGGGCCGCTGCGCGTCGTCGCCTTCGAACGGGCCGCCGGCGCCCGCCACATGGCCGTGGACACCGCCCTCCTGACGATCGCCGCGTCGACGACTCTTCGTCTCTACGCGTGGACGCCCCCGGCCCTGAGCCTCGGGTGGTTTCAAGACGTGGGCGACGTGTCGGCGTACCGCTCGGCCGGATACGACGTCGTCCGACGTCCAACCGGAGGCGGTGCCGTGATCCACCATCACGAAGTCACCTACGCGTTCGTCGTTTCCGCCGATCATCCCGGCCTCGTCGGTCTGTCGACGGAAGAGTCCTATGCGGTGATCCACGCGCCCGTCATCGCGGCTCTCTCGTCGTTGGGGGCCGACGTCGTCGCCCCGACGAGTGCACCGCCACCCTCGGGAGGGCCGGACGGACCGCGCCTCTGTTTCGATCGCACGGCATCGGTCGATCTCGTCCACGGCGGCAAGAAGGTGGTGGGATCCGCGCAGCGACGGCTCGGTCGGCGCATCATGCAGCACGGCTCGATCATCCTGCGGACGAATTCCTTCCAGCCGTCGACGGGGAGCCTCGAAGACGTTCTCGGGACATCGGTCGATCCCGAACGTGTGGCAACGGCCGTCGAAGCCGCATTCCTCGACGCCTTCGGTCCCGGACGACGCGGATCCCTCGACGACGAGGAGCGTGCGTTGGCGGCCCACCTCGAACCGGAATTCGGAATCCCGTGACGTCCCACGACCGCATCGAGGCGTTGGCGCGTCTGTTCATCGCGGCCGGACACGGCTCCGTCGCGGCCGTCGACGACGCTCTGAACGCCGCCTCGTCGTCGGCGAGCGACGCCGACATCGAAGAAACCCTGCTGTTGCTCGTTCCCTACGCCGGCGTTCCCCGCGCTCTCGTCGCGTTCGGCGTGTGGCGAAAGCGTCGCCCGTCGCCCGCCGCGCCCGTCATCGGTCGCCCGGATCCGGACGGCCGTCGAGGTGCCGTCGCGTTCGCCGAAGTCTACGGAGCGTCGGCCGAAGGCGTCACGGCGCTTCTTCGCTCGTTGCACCCCGATCTCGAGGCCGCCGCGATCGAAGACGCCTACGGTCGGACGTTGGCGCGGCCGTCCTTCGCGTGGATCGATCGCGAGCTTCTCGCCACCGCCTTCCTCGCGGCTCTCGGAGCCGCTCCTCAATGTGCGGCCCACGCGCGTGCGGCGCTCCGCCACGGCGCCGACGGCGAGCGCATCGGACGCATGGTCGACTTGGGCCTCGGTGAGAACCCCGACGGCACCGGAGTCAGGGACGCCGTCGCGGCCGCCCTGCGTGCCCGCCGCTGATCCGCCGATCGCATCGACCTTCCAAAACGACGACGACCCGACACGTCCGAAGGACGCATCGGGTCGCGGAGAACGACGGTCGGGGATCAGCCCTTCTTCGCGTCGCTCTTGTCGCCGCAGCAGCCTTCCTTCTTGGCACCGTCGGCAGGCTTCTTGTCCTTGTCGGAACCGCAGCAGCCTTCCTTCTTGGCACCGTCGGCCGGCTTCTTCACCTCGCCGGACGCGTCGACTTCGCCTTCACAGCAACCGTCTTTCTTGAGAGGCGCGCCACCGACTTTGACGGCGTCGGCCATGAAGATCACGGTCGTTTCGTCGCCCTTGATCTTCTCGACTTCTTCCTTCGACTTGCCCGCGTCGATCGCGTAGTGGCGACGCATGGCTTCGGTGACGATCTTGACTTCCGCCTTGCCTTCCACCGTCACGGCGCGACCCGCGACGTCGAGCGGAACGAAGAACGCGTAGTCCTTGAACTTCACGCGCACCGACTGATCGCCGTCCTTCAGCGTGAGCCAGCAACCCTTCGCCTGGCAAACGCCCTCGATCTCGCCGTCGAGGCGGATCGCCTTGCCTTCCTGCGCCTTCGGGTCCTTCATGAGTTCCGCGAGCGCGAGCGCTTTGTTCATCGCGGGCTTCGCCCCGTAGACCTCGTTGTCCTTCTCGAACACGATCGGCTTCGCGAGTCCGAGCTTGCGCTCCGCCGCGGGCTTCTGCGCCTCCGGCTTCGGAGCGTCCTTCTTGGGTTCCTGCGCGAAGGCCGGGAGGCCGAGCGCACCGACGACGACCAATGTCAAAGCGAGTTTCATGGGTTCTCCGTAGGCGGAGGTCACGGGCAATCGTCGCCGCCCGAATTCCTTCGCGCCCGAATCGGAAGAATGTTACGACACTTTCGGCGGAAAGCCCCGTGTCGGGACGTTCGCCCGCCTCACACCCCATGAATCCCACCCCCGCCGCCACGCTTGCAAACCTCGCTGCACAGGTGGGAATTCCCCTCGACATCGACACGGCCGGACGCTTGGTCGCCTACCTCGAGTCTCTGCTCGCATTGAACGAAGAGGTCAACCTCACGGCCATCCGCACGTTGGACGAGGGCATTTCGCGCCACCTCCTCGACGGACTCGCCGTCGGTCTCCACGTCGCGGACGTCGGCACGACCCCCGGAACGGCACTCGACATCGGGACGGGCGGCGGGTTTCCCGCGGTGCCCATGGCCGCCCTCCTGAGATCCTGTCGCGTCACCGCGCTCGACGGCACCCGCAAGAAAACCGAGGCCGTCCGCAAACTCGCGGCCTCGGCGGGAATTCCCCTCACGGTTCGATGGGGACGGGCGGAAGAACTCGCGGCGTCCGCCGACCCTCTGCGCGGCACGACGGATCTCGTCACGCTGCGGGCGGTCGCACCGTTGGCGAAGGTCGTCGGACTCGCGGCTCCCTTCCTGCGTCGCGGCGGTCATCTCGTCGCCTGGAAAAGCCGCACGCTCACGGAAGCGGAACTGGCCGAAGGCCTCGCCGTCGCACGGTCGCGTCGTCTCGAACGCCTTCCCGACATCGATTACGAAGCCGGGCAACCCGCCCGCCTGATTCGATTCAGGAGACTCCCATGAGTTCGGTCACGATTTCCGAAGCGCAGGCGGCGCTCGCGGCGGTTCTCGCAGGACTCCATCATCCGCCTCTCGGCGCGGCCGCCGCACTCTCGGAAGAAACCGGCGAGACGTCGAAGATCCTTCTCGACCATCACGGTTACGGAAAGCCTCTCGATAAGTCGGCCTTGGCGGGAGAACTCGCCGACGTCTTCGTATGCCTCGCCGAAATCGCGACGCTCCACGGTATCGACCTCGGCGCCGCCGTGTCGACGAAAGTCGACGACCTCGCGAAGCGCGCTCCGAGATGGAGAACCGAACTCTCGGGGGCGCTCGACGCCGCATGGAAGGGCGCACACGGGAACGGCGCCCGACGCCCGGACGCTCCGACCGACTGACGTCGGAACGCGATCACTCTCCGCGAGGAGCGCCCACGGCGAACGCCGTCGCCGCCCATCCCACGAGCAAAAGCACGCCCCCGATGGGCGTCACGGCGCCGAGCCACGTCTTCCCCGTCACGCACAGGAGATAAAGCGTCCCGGAGAAGACGATCATTCCGGACGCGAAGCCCCCGAGGGCGACGCCGCGGGCGCGCGAGGGCGCGAACCGGGCCGCGACGAAAATCATCGGCGCATGCACGAGGTGGTAGAGAACGGCGGTTTCCCACGTCTCCACCCGCCCGGAAGCCTTCAACATCGTCGCGAGCCCGTGGGCGCCGAACGCACCGAGGACGACCGCGAGAAACCCCGCCCACGCCCCGAACCGCGACCAGTTGATCATGGAGTGTTCCACGGTGGAAACGTAGCATTTCGTCATGGCCATCCGGACGTACACACCCTTCGGACTCCCATCCTCGTTCCGCGTCCTCGTGGCCTCGTCGCCCGATGAAGCGGACGCCCGTATCGTAGCCGAAGCGACGACACGGTGGCCCGCATGCCGGAAGGTCACATTGGCGTCCGGTGCGACGTTCGCGGCTCCGTATGCGGCGCTGCGCGCCCTCGTCGATCGGGGTGCCCTCGACCTCACCGGCGTCGAATTCCGCCATCTCGACGAATTCATGGACACCGAGCCGGGGACCCACGGGGCACTTTCCAAGGAAATCGCGGATGCGCTGTTTCCCGACGCGAACCCGCGACGTGGTCGTTTCGTTCCGACCGACACTCGGCGTTCCGACACGCTCGACGTCCACGAAGCGGGAGCGAGGGGCTCGGACATGGTCCTGCTCGGCGTCGGCGCGAACGGTCACCTCGCGTTCAACGAACCCGGCGTGCCGTTCGGATCGGGCACCCACGCGGGCCCCCTCACCGACGGATCGCGGGCGGTTCACAGAGCCGCTTTCGCACGCGGGGGCCGGGACGTCCCGGAAACCGCGCTGACCGCCGGCCCGGCGACGATTCTATCGGGACGCCGCTTGCTGCTTGCCGCGAAGGGCTCGGGCAAGGCGGCCGCGGTCGCGGCGATGCTCGGCGGACCGATCTCCTCGGATTGCCCCGCATCGGCGATCCGACTCCACGACGAGGTCACGGTGGTCCTCGACGCCGCCGCGGCCGAACGCTGGCTCGCCGGCGAAGCCCCGACGGCCGTGGCCGAGCCCGAGGCCGTTCTCGACGCCCGTACGCTCGACCCTCGAGGGACGGTGCTCGTCGTCGCGCCGCACCCGGACGACGCCGGCATCTCGTGCGGCGGCGTGCTCGCCTCTCTCCGCGGGCGCGTTCGCTCGGTCATCGCCACGTGGTCGACGGGTGCGCGCGCCTCCCGACCGGGACTCGACGCCGTCGAGGGCGCACGGCTGCGTGAGCGTGAAGCGACTCTCGAAGCGGAACGCCTCGGCGCCGACGTGCGGTTCCTTCGAGCCGCCGCTTACGACACGGGCGTG
>CAIWVZ010000187.1 GCA_903916245.1 uncultured Planctomycetota bacterium
ACGTCATCACCGCGGCCGCCAAGGCGGGATTCACCCGGCTCAATCTTCTGCCGATCAACGGAGGCGTGACGGGGCAGGGAGTCTTCGTGGCTCCGGCCGCGAAGGCCGACCGCGATCCGCGCGTCGAAGACATTTTGGGAGCCGGTTCCACGTCGCTCGCGATGGGATTCGATCCGAAGACGTCGACGAAGAAGTTCTTCCGGGAAATTCTCGGCAAGGCCCAAAAGTACCGCGACGACCTCGCGAACCCGAAGAAGCCCTCGAAGTCGGAATCGAAGCCCGAGAGCGGAGATTCGAAGTCCGCCGAATCGAAGGCTTCGGAGTCGAAGCCGTCCGAGCCGTCGAAGGATCCGAAGGTGATGCCTTTGGTCGACGTCATGGAGAAGCGTCTTCCGGGATTCCTCGGGATTCGCGCCCCGCACGGATTGCTTCACTTCCAACCGATCATGAAGGAGTTTCCGGCGTTCCGCCCGATTCTCTGCCTCGGTCCGGAATGCTGGCGTTCGGTGGATCTCGTGAAGGAGCTCGGCGTCCCCGTGGTTCTGACGACGGGTTCGGTCCTCAAGGCCGACACCGACATCGAGATCCCGACGCCCGTGCGCTTCTTCGACGCGGGCATCCCGGTGGCGTTGATTCCCGAGAATCCGGCACCGGGTTTCACGGGGTTCGCCTTCCACCTCTCGGAGGTCGTGCGACGCGGCGTTTCCCGCGACGACGTCTTGCGTTCGGTCACCATGGTCCCCGCCGAAATGCTCGGCGTCCAAAAGGACATCGGTGCCCTCGGCGCCGGAATGTCGGCGGACCTTCTGCTTTGGTCGGGTGACCCGTTCGTTCCCTCGTCGAAGTTGTTGCGTGTGATGGTGCGCGGCACGACCGTGCACGACGCGACGGAGGCCCCATGAAACGCCTGCGTTTTCCGTTTCTCGTCGGGATGTTGATCGGCTGCCTCGCGGCGCAGGATCCGACGCCGCCGGCCCCCGAATCGAAGCCCGGCGACACCGCGACGTCCGACTCGCGCCCGTCCTCGCGGCCCCGTCGTCGCCGTGCCGAGTCGCGCGCGGCCGAAGCCAAGGCCGAGACGCGTCCCGCGGTCGACAGTCCGTTCACGGCGATCGTCGATGCGACGATTTGGCCCGTCTCCGGACCGCCGATCCGTCGGGGGACCGTTCTCGTGTTCGAGAATCGGATTCTCGATGTCGGACGTGATATTCCCGTGCCCGAGGGCGCGAAGATCATCGACGGCAAGGGGAAGCACGTCGCTCCCGGATTCATCGCCCTGCGGTCGCTGCAGACCTTCGGTGGCGGGTTCATGGCGCGCGGCGAGGATTCGCCCGGCGACCAGGCCGACCCTTACAACATCCGCATGTTGATGGCCCTCTCGGCCGGGATCACCACCGCGTTCGAAGGCGGCTCGCCTTCGCCGACGGGCAATCTCGCCGGATTCATCGGCAAGCACACCTACGGAACGCTCGACGGCCTCGCGGTGAAGGACAAGGCCGCGCTTTGGGTCACCTACGGGTCGACGGAACCGCTTCGCGGCCCGTTCGGCGGTGACCCCATCGGCCCGGCGGGACCGTCGGACCAATCCGCGAAGCAGACCGTGCGCGATCTTCTGAAGCGAGCGGTGGAGTTCCGCAAGGCGCGCGCGAAGTTCAACGCCGATCCGGCCGCCGGCAAGGCACCGACCGCGGACGAGAACGTCACCGCGTTCGCGCGTGCGCTCGACGGCGAGATTCCCGTCTTCATCCGAGCGTCGAATCGTTCGGAACTCGCCGATTTGGCCCGATTGTCGGAGGAGTTCAATCTCCCCGTGATCGTGACGGACGCGACGGAAGCATGGGCTTCGCTGCCGGATCTCGCACGGGGCCGATTCATGTTCATGCTGAATCCGCGGCAGCGTCCGTCGGACGGTGCGGAGCCCCGCAATCGTTTGATGGATGAGCCGACCGGTTGGCGTCCCATCAATGCGGCGGCGCTCGAGAAGGCCGGTTACACCTTCGCGGTGCAGCCGCTGTCACCTTCGATCTCGACCGACGGGTTGCCCGGCCGCGATCTGATGGCGCTTCCGATGGAAGCATGCTTCGCGATTCGTGGAGGGGCCTCGGAGGAGGCCGGGTTGGCGTCGATTACGCTGTCGGCCGCGAAGATCCTCAAGATCGACGACCGTGTCGGCAGCATCGATGCGGGGAAGGACGCCGATCTTCTCGTCATGGATCGCGAACCTCTCGACTACCGTTCGTTCGCGGAGATCATTCTCGTCAACGGCAAGGTGGTGTACGAGAAGGACAAGGTGTCCTTGTTCAACCACGTTCCCACGGACCGCTCGACTCCGCTTCGCGGCAACTGGTGGCGCGACCGCTAGCACCGATCGTCTCGAGGTGCACGCGGATCCACGGCCCCGATCCCGTTAGGATGGGGCCGTGAGTCCTTCGCTCTCGATCGTGATTCCCGTCTTCAACGAGGAAGGGAACGTCGCTCCGCTGTTGGCGGAGTTGGAGACCGTCCTCGCGAAGGCCGCGCCGGACGCGGAGGTGGTCCTGGTCAACGACGGGTCCCGCGACGGTACCCACGAGGCGATCCTTCGCGCGCTGTCGCGTTACCCGCGCGTGCGTTATCTCCGCTTGCGGGAGAATACCGGGCAGACCGCGGCGTTCGACGCGGGTTTTCGTGCGTGCCGCGCCGATTGGATCGCGACGATGGACGGCGATCTGCAGATCGATCCCGCCGATCTCTTACCGATGCTCGCCGCGCGCGACGCCACGGGCGCGGATTTCGTCTACGGTCGCCGAGCTCGTCGTAAGGACGGTTTCGTGAAGACGGTTTCGACCAAGATCGCGAACGGCGTCCGCAATCGCCTGACGGGCGAGACGATCGTCGATACCGGTTGCCCGTTGAAAGTGTTCCGTCGGGAAATCGCCGACAGGATTCCTTTGTTCACGGGCTTCCATCGGTTCTTCATCACCCTCGCGCATCTCGAAGGGTTCACGTCGACGGAAGTCGTCGTGTCGCACAGACCGCGCGTGGCCGGGACGAGCAAGTACGGCGTGTGGAATCGCGTTTTTCGCGCGTTGCGCGACTGCCTCGTCGTCCGATGGATGCAGGCGCGGCGATTCCGCTACGCGGTCGACGAAATCGGGCGTGGAGGTGCGGTCTCGGCATCGACGTCGACCGGATATCGCGAGTCGCCCGCTTTGGATCGTCCGTTGCGCGAGAGGCCTCCGGGGTCATGACTTCGTTCGACGGCATGCCGTTCGCCCTCGTCGGTTGGGCGTCGCAAGGGTGCTTCTTCGCGCGCATGGGTCTCCAGTGGTGGTTGACCCGAAAGGCGAACGGGGCCGTGGTGACGCCTCGGCTCTTTTGGCTTTTGTCGATGGTCGGCGCCGTGCTCGGGGCGCTCTACGCGTGGCTCAAGGTCGGAGACGTGGTGTTCGCGGCCGGGTACGCGGCGACCCTCGTGATCTACGTCCGCAACCTACGGCTCGACCGGACCCCGGGTCGCGGGTTGTCCACCGGAGCCGTGCTCGGCCTGACGGCCGTCCTCGTCGCCGTGATCACGACGGCGTTGTTCAGCGATCCGAAGGTCCGCGAGTCGTGGCAGCACGAGCGATGGCACTGGTTGGCGATCGGTATCGTCGGACAGTTCGTGTGGCAATCGCGATTCATCCTTCAATGGGTGGCCACGGAGCGCCGCGGGGCGGTCGCCATGCCTCGAGCCTTCTTCGCCGTGAGTTTCTTCGGCGGGCTCATGATCGCGGCGTATTCGTTCCACAAGGGCGACCTGCCCCTCATCATCGGTCAGATCCCCGGGCCGCTCCTCTACTTGCAGATGTGGTGGACGTGGAAGCCGCCCGTCGAATCCCGCTGATTTTTCGACGCACGCGGTCAAACCCCGTCCACCGTCGACCGCCCCTTGAAGGGGCGCCCCCGGGGACGTAACTTCGCCGTCCTTCAAGCACCCATAGCTCAATTGGATAGAGCATCTGACTACGGATCAGAAGGTTGGAGGTTCGAGTCCTCCTGGGTGCGCTCGAAGCCCGCTCGGCTCACGCCGTGCGGGCTTCGCGCATTTTCCGCGGGTCTCGTCAGTGGAGCACGAGTTCGAGCGCGTTCGTCAGCGTGACGGTCAACGGCGCCGCGGGGTCGAAGACCACCGTTTGGAGACCGACGTGGGTTCCCGCCAAGCCGGGGTCGTTCGGGATCGGGAGCCCGAAGCCCGCCGTGCCGTTCGCTCCGGAAAGGACGGGACCGATGGGGAAGATCGCCGCGTTCACGAGGATCGTCAGCGTCGGGATGTCGAGGTAGACCACGCAGCCCGCTCCGACGGGGGTCGGTGAAGGTGCGAGGCCGATGGACGCGTAGAGCAGCAACGGCGTATTCGCGGGAGCGCCGCTCACGTCCACCGAGAATCCGAAGTTGCCGAGCGCGGGAAGTTGAAGGGTCGTCATCGCCGGGACGAGAGAATTGGCGCTCGGGCATCCCGTTCCGACGGTGGAGGCCGTGGGGCCCGTGACCGCGGGCGCGACGGTCAATCGCGTCTTCGGGCCGTTGGCTCCGGTTCCCGTCGAGAGCGTGGGGCCCCACGCCAACGCGAACCAACGCGCCGGTTCGGTGGAGGTGCGATGAAAGGTCGACGTCCCCGTCGAACCTTGATGCATGAGGAAGATGCCGACCTGATCGACGCCGTTCCAGACGAAGGGTGCGTACGCCGGGGCCGTCGGAAACGGCGACCAGGCGTTCGCCGTGTAGGGGTAGACGAGAGGACCGTCCGTCGACGTGCGCCACATGAACGTGAAGTCGAGGAACATCCCCGTCGACGTCAGGTTCCCCGCCGCATCGAACGTCGGGAACGTGAAAGGTTGGGCGGCCGTCGACGAAAGATGGCCGATGCCGACGATCGCCGACGCGGTCGAGAACGTCCCGCTGTTGCAGGGCGCGTAGGCGACGCCGGTCACGGCGCGATTCGCCGGATCGAGGAGGGCCGCGGGAATCCGCTCGACCAACGTGCACGTCGCGGTTCCGAACGGGTACGCGTTGCACGTTCCGACGGCGGGCAGATTGTCCGGGATCCAAAGTTCCGTTTGGGCGGCTGCGGCCGAGGAGAGAACGGCGACGGCGAGAACGACGGGGATGGACGGCATGGAGGACCTCCGAGGCCGATTTCACACGTTCGCCCGCGTCCGCGCAACGATTCAGTCGGTGTTTTGGTGCGGATCGGCATCCCGCAGGCGCTTCAGATTGCGCAGCGGGGGACAGGCGACGAACGCGACGACGGCCGAGAGGATCGTCATGCACCCCCCGAAAACGACGGACGGAATCGTCCCCATGAGGCGTGCGGCCAAGCCCGACTCGTACGCACCCAACTCGTTGGAGGAGCCGATGAAAAGCGCGTTCAACGCCGTGACGCGCCCGAGCATGTGCGGCGGGGTGCGGACCTGAACCAAGGTGTGGCGAACGACGACGCTCACGTAATCGCAGGCTCCCGTCATCGCGAGAAACAACCCGGAGAGCCACACGTCTTTGGACAGGGCGAATCCGATCGTCGCGACGCCGAACCCGACCACCGCGATGATCATCGCGCGGCCCGCGCGCTCGAACGGCGGGAGGTGGGTGATGACGAGCGCCACGGCGACGGCGCCGAGGGACGGCGCGGAGCGGAGGAGGCCGAGGGTGCCCGGCCCCGCGTCGAGGATGTCCTTCGCGAAAACGGGAAGGAGGGCCACCGCTCCGCCGAACAGAACGGCGACGAGATCGAGCGTGAGGGCGGCGAGGATTTCCTTGCGCTCCTTCAAGCAGCGCCAACCCTCGGTGATCCCCGCGAAGAACGGTTCGTCGGTCGCCACGGTCGCGGGACGCGGCGGAACACGAATCAACGCGAAGGCGAAAGCCGCGGCGATGATGAGACCGGCGTCGAGGAGATAGGACGTCGACGCTCCGCCGAACTTGTAGGCCAAGCCTCCGAGTGCCGGCCCCAAGACCGCGCCGATCTGCCACATCGACGTCCGCAGGGAGATCGCCGTCGCCAACATCTCGCGCGGTACGACTTCCGAGCCGAGCGCCGAACGGGCGGGAGTCGTCAACCCGCGGAATAGTCCGGCGACGATGAGGATCCCATAGATCCAACGAGCGTGCATCGGCCCGTCGTCGTTCGGTCCGGACCCGCGGCTCATGAAGGCCACGGCCACGAGGGCGAGACTCGCCGCGAGGAGGCCCATCGCGCCGATGAGAGCCAATTTGCGCCGGCACTTTCTATCGGCGAGGTTTCCGGCGATCGGAGTCACGAGGAACGACGGAATGAACTCGCAGAGTCCGACCAGGCCGAGTGCGTATTCGTCGCCCGTCAGTTCGTAGACCTGCCAACCGACGACCACGGCCTGTACGCCCCATGCGAGCGTGATGAAAAGCAGTCCCGCGAGGTAGCGGCGGAACGAAGGCAACGAGAGCGCTTCGTAGGGGCGATGGGGTGGCGGAAGCCCCGGACCGATCATCGTGGCGGTCATGGCCAAAGGTGACAGAAACTCAGCGGGTGCGGAAGGTGGAGATTCCGCAATCACCTCAGCCTTCGTAACATCGGGAAGTGCGCGGATGCGCATGGAGGAATGGCAGCATGAAGATCCTCGTGGGATGGTCCGATTCGCCGGGAGCCTCGGCGGCGGTGGGTTGGGCGAAAGACCTCGTGGCACGTCACGGTGGCGAGGTGCGCCTCGCGCACGCGGTGTCGACGTTCCCGATCGCGACGTACGAAGGGGTCACGGAAGTCGCCCGCATGTTCGACGCAGCCATCAACGCTCAGACCGAGCGTGCGAACCTCGTTTGCAAGTCCCTCGAGGATTCCGGAGTGAAGGCATCCTGCGTCGTGCATCACGCGATCCCGGGCGACTTCATCCTCGGGGAGGCCGAGAAATGGGGGGCGGACCTGATCGTCGTCGGTCGTCGCGAGATCGGACGTTTCGGGCACCTCCTGCTCGGCTCGAACTCGGCACACATCGTGCGCCGCGCGAAATGCCCGACGCTCGTGGTTCACGATCTCCCGCCGACGGATCACACGTTGCGGGTTCTCGATGCCGTCGACGGCTCCGCCTCGTCGGCGCGTGCGGTCAAGTGCGCGAAGTCGCTCTGGCCGCAAGCCGAAACCGAAGCCGTGGCCGTCGTCGAAGAAGGGGCTCTTCCTTCGGCGGAAGTCGTGAACGCGGCGGGCGACGTCCCGCTCAAGTCCGCCGTCGGCAGCCCGCTCGAAGTCCTCGGGATGCGCGCGAAAGAAGGTTCCCAGGACGTCACGGTCGTGGGACGTCGAGGGCTCGGCTTCTTCAAGGAACTTCTTCTCGGCAGCGTCAGCGAGCGCATCGTCTCGTTGTCGAAGGCGTCGGTCCTCGTCGTTCCCTGATCGCATCCGAACGCCACCGCACCCGTCCGGAGCCTTCGCTTCGGGCGGGTGTCCGCATTTCAGCCGAACCCGAGTTTGTCGATCGCGTCGTCGTCGAGCCCGAAGTGGTGACCGACTTCGTGGATCACCGTGATGCGGATCTGCTCGATCAGGTCTTCGCGGTTCGGGAAGTCCTGTTCGAGTTCCTTGCGGAAGATGCGAATCGTCGGCATGACCGGAATCGGCGCGCCGTCTTCGACGGAACGCGCATCCGTCAGAGGTTCGCCTTCGTAGATCCCGTAGAGCGCCTCGTCGTCGCCGAGGTCGAGATCGTCGACGAGGTCTGGATCGGGCCAATCTTCGACGACGAGTTCCACGTGTGCCAAATGTTCACGGAACATCGGCGGCAGGGATTCGAAGACGTTTTTGACCAGTTTCTCGAATTCGCGTGGGTTCATCGTGATTTCCGCACAGGAGAGGATCTTATCGGCCGGGCGCGAAGCGTCGAAAGAGTTTTCGGGTCCGCTCTTTTTCGAGGGACCGGGAAACGCGCATGTCCAACGGTCCGCTTTTCGGGGTGAAGGTGCTCGTCGTCGACGACGATCCCGTCGTTCTCGACCTCCTCGGCGAAGTCTTGACGGCGGCGGGCGCTTGGATCGTGAAGGCCGCCGACGCGACGGAGGCGGTCCGCGCCCTCGCCGACGAACGCCCCGATATGCTCGTTTGCGACATGAATCTCCCCGGAGGGGGAGGCGCGTGGGTGGTGGATCGCGCGGTCGCGTTCGATCCCGAGATCGGTGCGCGTACGGTCGTGGTCTCGGGTGAAGTGCCGTCGGACGCGGATGCCGCGCGTCTTCATGCGGCGGGAGCGACGCTTCTTCCGAAGCCGTTCCGCCTGTCGGCACTGACACGAACTCTCTCGGGCTTCCGCGTCGACGTCGATCAGCCGACCGTCGACACCTGACGGGTTGCGAATCAGCCGAGGAACGGAAGCGGCGTGAAATCGCCGTCGAGGATCCGCCGCGCGTCGCCGCCGATCCAACGATCGATCAACGTCGCGTAGACGCGACGGAAGTCGACGTTGAACTTCAAATCGCCGCGATCGGTGTCGTCGAGACTCGGATGCGTGCCGTACAGCCCGCCCACGACCGGAGCGCCGACGACGAACATCGGCCCCGCGGTACCGTGGTCGGTGCCGCCGCTCGCATTCTCTTCGATGCGGCGTCCGAATTCCGAGAAGGTCATCACGACGACACGCTTGTCGTGGCCTTGCTCGCGCAAATCGGTGAGGAACGCCGCCAACGAGTCGCCGAGGTCCGCCATCAAAGCGTCGTGACGCGCCCGTTGGCCCGTGTGCGTGTCGAATCCGCCGAAGGCGACCGAATACACCCTTCCACGGACCCCCCCGTGCACGAGAGCGGCGATCGTCGCCAGCTGCCTCGAAAGCCCCGAATTTCCGTACTTCGCCTTCGGCTTGTAGGCGGCCGCCGCGGTGCGGATCGCCGCCGACGAGGTCTGAGCATCGCGAATCGCGCGGCGGATCCGTTCGATGGCGTCGTCCCGACCCCCGTCCCGGCCCGCGGTTTCCGCCACGCGCTCGAAGGCGGCTTGCTCGTCGGGGGTGCCGTGCCATTTGAATAGATCGGCGCGCGCGAAGGCCACGGCCGCGTGGCGACGTGCATGCAGCGACCACGGTTTGTCGCCGCCGACGTGCACGACCGTATTCGCGTCGAACGACGCGTCGGGGATCGCATCCGCCCAGCGTCCCACCCAACCCTCGCCCGCGTCGCGGCCGCGCGGGTCCGCGGCGTGCCAGATGTCCATCGACTCGAAATGGGAGCGATTCGGCGAGGGGTATCCGGCACCTTGGACGACCGCGAGTTGCCCCGATTCCCAGAAGGGAAGGAGAGCCTTCAGGGACGGATTCAGTCCGACGAGTCCGTCGAGTTTGAGGACCGTCTCGGCGGGGATTCTCGATGCGCGGCGGACCTTGTGATAGGTGTCCATGCCGAACGGGACGACCGTCGACAGTCCGTCGTTGCCGCCCGACATTTGAAGGAGCACGAGCACCCGATCCGGATCCGTCGGGAGGAGCCCTTCCATCAGCCCGACGCGGGGCGCGCCGCATAGGCAGGCCGCCGAGGCGGCCATGGAGGCCAAAAAGTCGCGTCGTCGCATGGGAGTCATCCGAGTTGCGCCTCGGGGAGGCTGAGAACGAGGTGCAGAAGGCGCGCGAGTCGACGATCCGCGTCCTTCGTCATCGAGGGGGCGTCCCAGTCCGGAGGTAGGACGTCGAAAGCGTAGGTGAGAAGCGTGTCGCGGGAGGCGTCGGACACTCCGACGCCCAAAAACCGGGTGCAGAGCGCGTCGACCACATCCTCGGGATCCTTCAGACCGGATTCACGGATCCATCGTCCTACGGGGATCTCGGGACGCCAGTCCTTGGCACCGCCCGCGCGGAGGGCGCCGACGATACGGTTGGTCGCGTCGGCGGAGCCGCCGAGCCCGAGGGTGGACGCGGACCGCGCGTCGAATCCGTCGCTCATCGCGAGGGCGAGGTTGCCGCGGGCGAGTAGACTCGACGACGTCATCCACGCGTCGCCTCCTTCCCATCCGCGCACGTTCGGAGGAGCGAGAAGCGACTGACCCATCCCGTCCGCGGCGAACGCCACGAGCCACCCGGGAGCTTTTCGGTCCCCGGGAAGGCGCCGAGCGACGGCGACTCCGAACTCGATCGGCCCGAGGATGCGCGACCCGACGAACTCGGGACGATAGAAGTCCGGATCGTTGAACAGCGTTCGTAGGACGGGAGCGATGTTCCAGTCGTGCTTGCGGAGAAGATCCGCATAACGATCGACCATCACGGTCGGGGGAGCGTGATGCACGAAGAATCCGAGGAGCCGCCCCGCGACGAATCGCGTCGACGCGGGATGTTCGAGCAGAAGGTCGATCACGTCTTCGCCGCCGAAGCGACCGGTGCGTCCGAAAAGCGTCTTTTCTCCGAAGTCGTGATTCGCGGCGTCGAGGACGAAGCGGTCGTTGCGGAAGTTCCAACCCGTGAACGCCCGGGCCGCCTCCTTGACGTCGTTCTCGCCGTAGTTGCCCTCGCCGAGCGAGAAAAGTTCCATGACCTCGCGGGCGAAGTTCTCGTTCGGCTTTCCCTTCCGGTTCCGATTGTTGTCGAGGTAGCGGAGCATCGCGGGATCCTTCGCGATCCCGTGGAGCAGAGTGCGGAACGAGCCGAGCGCTTCGTCCCGGAGGAACTCGTTCTGCATCACCATGTGCAGCGAATTCCGGACGTCGCGTTGGCTCGACGTGAAGTGCCCCGCCCAAAACAGCGTGACCTTCTCGCGAAGCGGTGCTTCGGCTCGGATCATCCGCTCGACCCACCACGTCCTGAAATCGTGGAGTTGCTTCAGGTCGGCGGCCTCGGCGTCGTTGTTGGACTTTTGTACGATCTTGTCGGCCTCCTCCTTCGTGAGGGCCGGACGCGTGTCGGTGACCGCCTTTCGGGTCGTTCGGGGCGGAATCGGACGACGCACGAATCGCGGCGCGTCCTTCGCGACGTAGGGGACGTCGAGAAGACGCTCGACCGTGGCCGCCCGGCCCCGAGCCACCGCTTCCGCGATTTCTTCCGGTCCCGCTCCGAAGCCCGCACGGTTGAGCAGGTGTTCGGCGGCTGCGGCGTCGAATGCCGGAACTTCCGTCGCGCCTTGAGCGGTCGCGATCGTGACGAGCCACAGGAGAGTGAGGAACAATCGAAGCATGGGGCTTGCCCGCGGAGCGTCCGGCGTCCATCCTTGGACGCCGTGACCGAAACCATCGTACAGCGGTTCGAATCCGTTTGGGGGGAGGGAGACCGCGTCTTCGTCTCCGAGGCACCCTATCGCGTCAGTCCCCTCGGCGCCCATACCGACCATCAGGACGGACTCGTCCTCGGAATGACCACCCGTGCCCGTTTGCGCATCGTGTTCCGTCGCCGCGACGACGGGCGTATCCGAGTGCGTTCGCGCGATTTCCCGGGGGCCCCGGAGTGGACGATCGGCGAGCCCCTCCGGCCCACCGGGGACTTCGCCGACTATCTGCGCGGAGTGTCCTCGGCGGTTGCCGAAAAAGGCCCGAACGGGACGGGGTGCGACGTATGGATCGAGGGTGACTTGCGGCCCGGCGGAGTCGCTTCGTCCGCCGCGCTCGCGATCGCCTGGCTCGGGGCGCTCCTGCAACTCGAGGGGCGCGACATGAATCCCCGGGACCGCATGCGACTCGTGGTGGATGCGGAGCGCCGTTTCGCCGGGGTGGAAGTCGGATTGCTCGATCCCGCCGTGATTCTCTTCGGCGGCGTCGGGAAGGTGGTCTACCTCGATTGTCTCGACGGCGTACCGAAGTCCTACGCCGTACCGAAGCGATGTCCACCGTTCGAAGCGGTCCTCGTCGATTCCGGCGTCGTCCGGGACCTGCGGGTCTCTCCGTACAACGCCCGCGTCGAGGAGTGTCGGTCCGTCGCCCGCGCGCTCGGGGTGTCCGGCGATCGTCCGACGCTCCGTCCGATCGGTTATGAGGACTTTCGTCGACAACGCGCGCGTCTCGATCCCGTGGCTGCGAAGCGCGCCGACCACGTGCTCTCCGAAAACAAGCGCGTCCGAAACGGACTTACGAGCCTCGCTCAAGGAGATCTCGCCGCCTTCGGTGCGTTGATGAATCAAAGCGGTCGCTCGATGATCGACTTCTTCGGTGCGGGGACGCCCGAGACGAGTTTCCTCCTCGATCTTCTGCAGAACGACGCCGACGTCGTCGGAGCGACGTTGTCGGGGGCCGGATTCGGCGGCTCTCTTCTCGCCTTCGTGCGCCCGGGCGCCGCCGCCGGGATGGCGGAACGGGTGAGGCCCGTCTACGGCGCGAAATTCGCGGAGGCGGCGACGCGGATGACCACGACGACCGTGCCGCTCGGCGGCGAGACCCGGGTGGATTCGGCATGAGCCGCCCGTCCGGAAAGGCCGTCCGGAAGGTCGTCGCCGAAGGGAGATTCCTTCGCTTCGTACGTATCGGGAGTTCGGAGGCGGTCGAACGCACCAGCCGTCGTCCCGCGGTCGGTGTCGCCGCGCTCACCGTGGACGGCGCGATCGTTCTCGTCGAACAGTGGCGCCCTCCCATGGGGGCCACCGTGATCGAGATTCCTGCGGGACTCGTCGGCGATCTCCCGGGCAAATCCCGCGAGTCCTCGGCTTCCGCGGCGCGTCGCGAACTTCTCGAAGAGGCCGGTTTTCGGGCCGCGCGGCTCCGACGCGCGTGCGCGGGGCCCGTCAGCCCGGGTATCACGGACGAGTGCGTCGAATTGTTCGTCGCCTCGGGGTGCCGTCGAGTCGCGTCGGGAGGCGGGGAAGGCGACGAAGCGATCACGGTGCACGTGGTTCCGCTCGAGACCGCCGAGACGTGGCTCGCGCGCCGCGAGCGTCGTGGGACTCCGGTGGACGTGAAGGTGCGATTGGCGATCGCCGTGCTCAAGGCGGAGTCGAGGTTGCAAGTTCGGCGTCGTCCGCGCACAATCCGACCGTGATGCGTCGTCTCCTCGTCATCGTCTCGCTGTCGATCGCCGCCTGCGGCGGACCATCCGCCCCCGAAGAACAGGGAGGCGGAGCGGTCATCGCCGATCGTCGCCCCGAATCGCAGCGGACGCCGGGTTGGCTCGAATTCAAGGATCTCTCCGCCCACGTCGCCACCGAGGATCGGAAACCGATCGAGCCCTACGTGAAGGGCGAATGGATCGGCGGGCGCTTCGACGTCCGCGGCTCGCTCGTCGGCAAGCCCGGCGGGGCGCCGCGGGGTCGCAACGTGACACGCGGTTGGCTCGAACTCCGGAACCGCGCGTTCCATCCGTTCAACTCGACCGCGCCGAAGATCGCACCATTCATCGAAGGGTTCCGAGATGACGATACCGGAGGGTTCTATCCCTCGGCGGACATCTCGTGGACCGCTCCGTGAGTCCGAAGGCGGCCGACTTTTCGATCGCGCTCCTGGCGTGGTTCGACGCCGCGCGTCGTGACTTACCTTGGCGTCGCGCGCGCACGCCGTGGAGGACGTGGGTCTCCGAAGTGATGCTCCAACAGACGACGGTCGATACCGTCGCGCCACGTTTCGAAGCGTTCGTCGAGCGGTTTCCCACGCCGCGCGCGTTGGCGGAGGCGAGCGACGACGCGATTCTCTCGGCTTGGTCCGGTCTCGGCTACTACCGACGCGTGCGGATGCTGCGGGACGGCGCGCGCGCGTGCGTCGAGCGACACTCCGGCGAGATCCCGACATCGTACGCGACTCTTTCCGAACTACCCGGCGTCGGTCCTTACACGGCGGGGGCGATCGCGTCGCTCGCATTCGACGAAGCCGTACCCGCCGTGGATGGAAACGTCGGACGGGTCGTCTCCCGTATCGCGGGACTCAAGGTGGATCCTTCGAAGCCCGCGGGACGACGGGCCGTGGAGGAGGAAATTCGCCTTCTGATGCCCGCGTCCTCCCCGGGCGCGTTCAACGAAGCGATGATCGAACTCGGGGCCTTGGTCTGTCGGCCGACGCGCCCGCGCTGCGACGCGTGTCCCGTGCGTGCTTTCTGCGTCGCGGTGGACGATGTGCCCGAGAACTACCCGTTGAAGAAAACGCGGCAGGAATCGGTCGCCGTCTCCTGCGTACGCGCCTTCGTGCCCGCGGGCGACGGCGGGGCGTGGACGGTCGCGATCGACGAGGGTGGGCGGCTCGCGGGTTTCCGCGAGTTTCCGGGGCGTTGGCTCGCACCCGGAGAATCCGCCGAATCGGCCCTGCGGGACGCGTTGTCGGTCCTCGGCTTTTCGTCGATCACGATCGGCGCGGAAAAGGCCCGCTGTCGCCACACGATCACGCGACATCGGATCACGGCGATCCTTCACGCGGTGCGCGCCGTGGGACCACCCTCGTCGTCGCCCGCGAAGCCGTCGTCGATCGCCGAGCTCTCCGGGCCCGGAGTGACGACCGAAACACGCAAACTCGTCGCCGCGGCGGCGGAGGTCGGACCATGAACCAACGTCGAGGACCTTTCCGAGGAAACCGCCCCGGACGCGGCCGCGCGCCCATGCCGCCCGGCCCGCGACGCGGCCCCGTACGTCGCCCGTCGCGCGAAGCGCTCGAGCCCGTCCCCGACGGGATGATCGAGGAGTGGTTGCTCGAGGCCCGCGAACTCGCGGAGAAGGGCGCCATCCGCACCGCGATGGAAAAGGCGGGGGAAGCGGTCGGTCTCGATACCGAGCGGCCGGAGGGGTACCTCCTTCTCGGTGAACTCAACCTCTTGGACGGCGACCCCGACGAAGCGTTGCGCACCTTCACGGCGGCCCGCGCGAAGGCCGCGAAATCTCGGCCCGATTTTCTCCAGGAACCCGCGGAAGTCCGAATCCTCGCGGCGACGGGCGAAGGCCACGCGCTACGCGTACTCGGACGTCCGCGCGAGGCCGCCGAAGCCTACGCCGCGGCGTTGGCCGAGGATCCGTCCGACCCGCTCGGACTCGCGGCACCCTGTTGCGAGTCGTGGTTGCTCGCCGGCCTGCCGGATCGGGCCGCCGCCTTCATTCCGCCGCTCGAAGGCGCGACTCCCGACGCCCATCTCGTCGCGGCCTTCGCCTCCTTGCGACGGGGAGATCGCTCGGCCTTCGTGGTCCGCGCGCGTCTCGCGCTGCTCGGCAACCTTTATCTTTTATCCGCGTTGATTTCCGGCGACACTCCGGATCTCGGTCTCGTTCACGGCATCGAAGACGCGGGCCCGGAAGCCGCGCTTCGGTTCGCCGAACGCCTGAAGCCCGTCGTCGAAGCCGATCCGCTCCTTCTCGACGCGCTCGCGGCGGTCGCGTCGGCTCCGGGTCCCGCCGACGACATGGAGCGATTCCGCAACGCCGCTTCCCGGCTCATGCGCGAGCCCGACCCGGCCGCCCGTGTCGTCTTGATGACGGAACTCGACCGCCTGCGGGATCCGATCCGCATCGAAGCGACGACTCCCGACGTCCTCTCGGACTGGGAATTCACCGACTCCACGCACGGAGGCGGGAGCGTGGACGTCTAGGAACGTTCGGTGCGGTCGCCTTCGGCGGCTTCGCGTTCGAGCGCCTCGGCCCGAGCCATCGCTTCCCGGATCGCCTTCGCTTCGGCGTTGCGTTTCACGATGCGGCGGATGCCGCCGTAGACGAAGCCGACGTTGAGCAGGATCACGATGCCGATGGCGATCGGACGGATCGTGTCGACACTCGCGTTTTCGAGGAGAAACGCCCCCGCCGCGACGACGACGAGCGAGCCGAGGAGGATGATTTCGGAACGGTTCATGGGAACGACCGGTTGCGCGGGCGATGCTAGCATCCCCGCGGGGCTTGCGCCCGACCGTCATGATGACCAAACGATGCTCCGCCTTGTGGGGACCGGGATTGTGGCTCGTGCTCGCGTGCGCCGTCGCCTCGGCCCAATCGGTTCCGACCACGACGTCCCGCACCGAGGACGTGCGGGCGCAGGATACGCGTCCGCTCGACGCTCCGGGCACGCGCGCCGTACCGGCCGGTGAAGCCGCCACCGCGGAACTGGTGCGCAGCCTGCGTTGGACCATCGACGCCGAAGAGCGCCGCTTGGCCGCCGCTCCGGACCGTGTCCGCGCCGATCTCGTCGCCACGTTGAAGGGGCAGGTCACCGTTCTCGAATCACTGCTCGCCGCTCGCTCGGCCTTGGTCGTCGAATCGACGGAGGCGGCCCGTTCGAAGTCCGGCCGCGAAACGGACGAACGACGCGCCGTCAAGGTCAGGCAGGAACTCGTGGCCCCGACGGGGCTGACGGAACCGCATGCGGACGACGCCGAAGCCAAGTTGCGCAACGAACGGGCGACCGCTTCGAGCGCCGCGAAGCAAGTCGAGGCCTATCGTCTTAAAGTCAAGACCGACCTCGACCGATTCCGCAAGGATTCCGAAACCGCCGCTTCGAAACTCCCCGGTGCCGCGAACGAACTTTCGGAAGCGCGCGCGACGCTCGCGGCCGCCGAACGAGGCCTCGAGCGGAGTCGCGAGGCGGGGATGGTCCCCGACGGACTCAGGGTGCTCGAGGAAAAGGTGTGGACGGCGAAGGCGGAAGTGGCTTGGCGCGAGGCCGAGTCGGCACGTCTCGAACTTCTGACGGGGGCGGCGGCGGACGAGCGCGTCCGCAATTTCGGCTTCAAACTCGCTTTGGAGGACGACAAGCGACGGATGTACGAAGGGAAGGCGCGCGAGGCGGCGCGTCGTCTCGTGCTCGCGCAGGAAGCGCGCAGCAACCGCGCGGCCGCCGAAGTCGAGAGACTTTCGAAGGAATCCGCCACGGCCCCGACGTGGATGGCGGATTGGTACGCGTCGCGGATTCGTGTGGCCGAATTGCGGAGGGACGCTTTCGATGCACATCGTCGCGCCGAGTCGTGGACCTCGCGACTTTCGGAGTCGGGCGAAATCCGGGCGCTCGAAGCGGAGTCGGAGGCGGATCTCGCCAGCCTCAAGGAAGTCGAAGCCGGGCGTCTCGAAGCGGAGGTGATGACATCCGGAACCGCTACGGGTATCAAGGTGTTGATCGAAGGGGCGGAGTCCGATCTCGCGGCGGTCGGCAAGTTTTTGGTCGACGCCCGCGAGGCGACGCGCGACATGCGCGAGAATCTACGCCGCGCCCGAGCGGAATCTCCCGACGATCTCGGTCGTCGCATCGAGGGCTATCAGGCGACGTTCGCCGTCCCCGCGGGTGTCACGCCGTCGACCGACGAAGAACGCCGTGCGGCGACGCCGCGGGCCTTCACGGAACTCGGGACCGAGGCGCGGTTGGCGTCGAAGGAATGCGCCGACGCGCTTTCCGGACTTCAGAAGCAACTCGGAGATTCGACGACGCGATTGGTCGAATTGCGAACTCGGTTGAATCGAGTGCTGCTCTTCCTCGAACGGGAACAGCGTTGGGTGCGTGATTCGGGGGAGTGGACCCTGAACGGGCTTCTCTCCGAACTCCGTGCGCTTCCGGTTCGGTCGTCGGAAGTCGTGACCGGCATCGTTGCGGCCCATGTCGGTGTCTGGCGGGACGTCGTCGCCCTCGGCGCCGGGGGACCTTCCGCTTGGGGACCTTGGGTGGTCCTTCTCGCGATTCTCGGCGTCGCTTTGATCGCGCCGCTTCTGTCGAGCGGAGCGTTCCGTTGGCCGGAACCCGGGCCTCAGCGCGCGTTCCGCGTGGCTCGCGCGGTGATCGGCGCCCTCGGGAGATGCACGTCGCTGCCGTTGTTGGTCGCCCTCGCCGGGTGGATCCCCGCGTTGCTCGTGCAATCCCCACCGCCCGTGCGCGGCCCGGCGTTCGCGACAGGCGGCGTGTTGTCGATTTTCCTGCTCGGACGATCGCTCGTGAATTTTCTCCTCGGGGCCGGGGCGGGGAATGCGCGCGTGCTCCACACGTCCGACGAGATGGCGGAAGTCCTTCGTCAAACGTTCCGCCGACTCCTTTGGCTCGGCGTGCTGATCGCACCGTTCGCGACGTTGGCCGACGTGTTTTCCGGACGCACGTCCGAATGGGGGGCGTTCCTTTGGGCCACGCTGTCGTTCGGCATCCAGTTCACGTTGCTGTGGGCGTTGTGGCGTCCGAGCTATCTGCCCGCGGTGATTCGATCCGCGGAGGAACTCGGCGGGTCGTCGCGTTTCGTTCGATTCGTCGCCCACCCGGCGGCGATCGGCGTCGTTGTCTTCCTCCTCGCCTTGCAGCTGCTGTCCTACTCGGTCGCCTTCGACACGTTCCGCAATCGCTTCTTCTTCACGGCGTCGTGGTTCTTCCTCGCTTGGGCCGTGCGGGGGTGGATCATTCGTTCGAGTCTCGGAACCGGACGTGAACTTTCGGCCCCGCCGCGCGAGCCGAACCCGACGACGTCCGATTGGACCCTGCGCGCCGCGGCCTATTTCAAGGATCGCACGCTTCGGTTCGTCGGGGCGCTGCTCTATTGGCTCGCGGCGATTCCCGTCTGCATGACGTGGGATCTTTGGGGCGTCGGTTGGGAAGCGAATCTCGGCGCCAAGATTCCGTTCGTCAGCGACACGTTGACCGTCGGAAACCTGCTCGAGGCCGTGATCACGGTGTGGTTCATGTCGTCGGTGATTCGTTGGATCCGCGACGCCCTCCGC
>CAIWVZ010000188.1 GCA_903916245.1 uncultured Planctomycetota bacterium
CAGTTGCTCGCGCTCGTGGTTCGAGCGGTCGCCGCGGCGGCGGCTCCCTTTGTTGCTGACATGGCGAAAGCGAGCAAAGACCCGCGGCCGCGGCTCGGCCGCCCCGCGGGTCAGTTGCTCGCGCTCAAAAACGTCGGGGCGTTGGGATCACGCTCCTCGATCAGGCTGAGCTCGATCGGATCGTTCAGTTCGTCCTGGCGGACGCGCACGCGACCCTGGCGCACGAGCTCGAGCACCGCGAGGAAGAGGCCGATGCGCTCGCTGTGGCTTCGGCCCTCGAACACACTCACAAGCGAAAGCTGGTGGGTCCCGCTGCGGGTCAGGCGGTCGACAAGATCCTCCTGATGCAGCGAGATGGGCGTGTCGTCGTACTCGATCTTGTGGTCGCCCTGCGCGTCAGGTCGATCGAGGCGGAGATCCGCTCGAACGCGGCGAACAGGTCGCCGAGGTGGAGGTCCTCGAGTTCCCAGTCGATGACCTCCGGCGTCTCCTCGTCGGTCGCGCCGGGACGGACGCGCGCAGCCGAGCGGTCGTTGAACTCGCGGCGGCGCTGATCCAGCACATCGGCCGCGGTTCGGAACTTTTGGTACGCGAGGAGCTGGCGGATGAGCTCCGCCTTCGGGTCCTCACCCGGCGCGGATGGCGTGGTCGGATCACCGTCATCCGCGGGCTGCGCGGGCGCCAGTGAGCGCGACTTGAGTTCGACGAGCGTGGCGGCCATCACGAGGAACTCGCCCGCGATGTCGATATCGACACGCGACAGATGGCGCACATACTCCAGGTACTGGTCGGTCAGCGTGTGGATCTCGATCTCATGGATGTCGACCTCCGCCCTCCGGACAAGGAACAGCAGGAGGTCGAGCGGACCTTGGAACACTGGAAGCCGAACGAGCCAATCGGTCTGGGACATCGCCCTGTAACCTACCACGACTCGCGCTGTTCTTGCGCGAAATCGCAGCCATTACACTGTGCGCATGGCCGACTCCGCCGCCGCTGTAGCCGACCCGCACATCCGCGCCAATGAGCGCGCATTCCTGCGTGAGGTCCTCGCCACCGAGGCGGGCGCCGTGACGCGCTTCGCAGCCCGGCTGACGGCAGGGGACGAGACGGGCATCCATGCGGCGCTCGACCTGTTCGAGGGCTGCAAGGGCCACGTGGTGGTCAGCGGCATGGGCAAGTCGGGGCTGGTCGGCGCCAAGATCTCGGCGACGCTCTCGAGCCTCGGGCAGCCGTCGCACTTTGTGCACCCCGCCGAGGCCGTGCACGGCGACCTGGGCTCGATTCGGCCCGACGACGTCGTCCCGCTCCTGTCGTGGTCGGGCGAGACGCAGGAGGTCGTGGCGCTCGCCTCGATCCTGAAGATGGATGGAATCCCGACGGTCGGCATGTCGGGCAAGTCGAAATCGAGCCTCGCGCGTGCGTGCACCGTGCACGTCGACCTCGGCGACCTCACCGAGGCGTGTCCGCTGAACCTCGCGCCGACCGCATCGACGACGCTCACGCTCGCCGTTGGCGACGCGCTCGCGCTCGCGCTCGCCCAGCGGCGCGACTTCGGCAAGGACGACTTCCACAAGCATCACCCAGGCGGCATGCTTGGCGCGGGGCTGCGCCCGGTGACCGAGGTGCTGCGGTTCCGCGTCGGCCAGAACCTCGCAGCCGTTCCCGACACGAGCACCGTCCGCGATGCGCTGCGCGCCGCGGGCGAGGGCCGTCGCGCGGGCGCGATCGTCCTCGTCGACGGTGCGGGCCGCCTCAGCGGCATCTTCACCGACGGCGACCTGCGGCGGCACGTGAACAGCGGGGGGCTCGCGGCGCTCGATGCGTCGATTGCGGGCGTCATGACGCGGCATCCCACCACGCTCACGGTCGACTCGCTTGTCCGCGACGCCGTCGCGCTGGTCCAGGCCAAGCGCCTCGACGAGATCCCCGTGGTCGACCGCGACGGCAAGCCCGTGGGCCTCGTCGATGTCCAGGACCTGATCGCGATGCGGGTGGTCAAGGAGTGAGCGCGGCGAGTTCGCGTTACCGCGGCTCGATGAGATAAACCTGTCCGGGCTGGGCGAAGCCAATGAGCTTCAGTACCTCGGTTGAGAGCGGGCGCAGGTCGGCCAGTCTGCTCGAGCGAGTCCGAAGAACGATCAGAAACAGTGGCCCCGCGTGGATCGGATGCTGTCGGGCGATGTTCGCATCGACCGTGACGATTCCATGAAATCCCGCTTCGCACGCGAGCCCAAGGAGACGTCCGTTCTTCACCCCTTTCCATCCCACCTCGGTGACGTGGCGGACATCCAGTCCAGCAAGCTCACGCGCGAAGCCGCGCGGGACGCACTCGTCAAGCAGCAGACGCATGTCGGCTCAGAAGGGCGCGCAGGACTTCCAGCGTCTCGATCGCCTGCGCGCGTTCGACGCTCGGGAAGTCCGCCAGAAAGTCGTCGAGCGAATCACCTGCCTCGAGGTATTCAACGAGCGCTGTCGCCGGCACGCGCGTTCCCGCGAACACTGGCGTTCCGCCCAAGACATCTGGGTCGGAGTGCACAAGGGAGCTGAGGTCGGGGAACTCGGGTGCAGGCATGCGCAGAGTGTAGTCTCGTCCCATGGGTACTCAAGGGAGATGTCTGAGGATCGAGCCACTTGAGTGGGCATGCGACCGTCTATCTTCCGTAGTTCGGAAGCTCGCTGGCTATGGCATCGCGAAAGTGTCGATCGGTGTGCGGAAGTGCCATTCGGCGGTGCTTCTGGCGCTACTTCACCATCGCACCACGTGCCTCGAGCAGCCCCATGACGCGCTCGACCGCGGTACGGAGCGCCACATCGGGCGCGCCGAGCTCGTGCAGCGGGATCGTGAGGTCGGCGTCGGCTGGCGCCTCGTAGTCGAAGTCGACGCCCGGCACGCCAGCGACCTTGCCGGCGGCAAGATCGCGATACAAGCCCGACGGGTCGCGCTTGCGGCACTCCTCGAGCGGCGTCGAGACATGCACGACGGCGAAGCGGTCGGCGCCGACGAGTTCGCGCGCGCGCGTACGCACGGCGGCCTCGGGCGCAGTGAAGACGGCGAGCGCGATCAGTCCCGCCTCGTTCATCGCCTTCGAAAGCTCCATGCCTCGGCGCAGGTTCTCGCTGCGCTCGCCCTTCGAGAAGCCGAGGTCGCGGCTCATGCCTGAGCGCAGGTTCATGCCGTCGACGAGCGCCGCAAGCCGGCCGAGGTCGAACAGGCGCCGCTCGACGGCCCGCGCGATCTTGCCCTTGCCCGATCCTGAAAGCCCCGTGAAGAGCAGCGTGAACGGCCTCTGCCCAAGCCGCGCCTGGGCGGCATCCTCCTCGGACCCAAAGCGGGCGACACCTTCGGACCCGCCCGTGCTCCGTGGGCCGCCGCGCTCGGAATCTCCCTCGCCGCGGGTGTGCTTTTGTCGACAACGGGATTCTGCGTGATTTCCGCCGCACGGCAAATCACCGGCCAAAAGCGCGGCATGCTCGTCGGCGCCGCCGCGATGATCGCCGGTTACGGCGCGATGCTCGCGATGGGTGGAAAATGGAGCCCCGGGTTGACCGGTCAATTCGGTGCGCACACGGATTGGGCCGCGTCGGCCGCCGCGCTTTTCATCCTCGGATGGACCGGAGTCCTGGCGGGAGGATGCCCCATCCGCCAAATCATCATGACGGGTGAAGGAAACGCGGATGCCTTCATGGGCGTCGCGGGTATCGCCATCGGAACCTGCGTCGCCCACAACTTCGGCGTCGCCTCGACGCCGATGGCGACGGGTAATCCGGGTGGCGCCTCCGTTTGGGCGCTCCCTTGGATGGCCGCGGCGGGCGTCGCCTGTCTTCTGATCTCCCTGAACGGAACCTCGGGAAAAACATCGAGTGCCTGACGCGAGGTCGCAGGGATCCCGCTAACCTTCGGGACATGCGACCCGCCCCTTGGATGACGGAAGCCGTGCCTTCGGTGAACCCGCAGCGTCTTTTCGCGCGCGGTGTGCGCGAGCCGCATGCGAACGGTCGTTTCGTCCTCTACTGGATGCATCACGCGCTTCGCTTCCACGAGAACCCGGCGCTCGCCGCGGCCTGCGATTTGGCCCGACGACTCGACCTGCCTCTCCTCGTCCATCAGGGCCTAAACGCGAACTATCGCCACGCGTCGGATCGCCTCCACACGTTCCTCCTCGAATCGGCACGCTCCGTCGCGATCGAGGCGAAGGAGCGTGGATTCCGCCATGCGTTCCATCTCGAAACGGCGGCCGACGGCCCGGACCACCTCGTCGCTCTCGCCGACGCGGGGGCCGTCGTCGTCACGGAGCGTGTCCCGATCGGTCCGACGGAAGCCTTCGCACGTCGCGCCGCGGAGCGAACGAAGACACCGTGGATCGAAGTGGACGCATCGTGCCTGTGCCCGATGGGCACCTTCGACAAACCCTTCGACCGAGCGTTCGCGTTTCGTGACGCGGCACGCCAGCACTGGATGCAGGCACTGACACGACCGCTGCCGGAACCGACGCCTCCTCCGACGTGGTCGGGAGCTCTGCCGTATGTCCCGACGCCGATCGAAACCGCGGACATCGCCGACCTCGTCGCGTCCTGCGACATCGATCATCGCATTCCGCCGATTCCGGACACGCGCGGCGGCAGCGAAGAGGGCTACCGACGCTTCGACGCGTTCCTGACGGACAAGCTCGCCGCGTACGCGGACGAACGCAACGACCCCCTCGCCGACGCCACCAGTCGCGTCTCGGCCTATCTCCATGTGGGTTGCGTCGCTCCATGGCGTCTCGCACGTCGAGCGGCCGCCGTCGGCAACGACGGAGCCGACAAGTGGATCGACGAACTCCTCACGTGGCGCGAACTCGCGTGGCACTGGTGCCATCACCATCCCGGCGAAGCGCGTTGGGACGATCTACCGTCTTGGGCGCGCCGCTCCTTCGACGCACATGCGAACGATCCGCGGACGGTCTTTCCCCGAAGCGTCCTTGAACGCGGCGAAACGGGTGACGCCTTTTGGGACGCCTGTGCGACGAGCCTTCTTCGGCAAGGTGAATTGCACAACAACCTTCGCATGACGTGGGTGAAGGCCTTCCCCATGTGGCGCCCCGACGGGGCCGACGCCTACGCAACCGCAATCGCGATCAACGACGCCTTCAGCCTCGACGGGCGCGATCCCGCTTCGATCGGAGGCATCGGTTGGGGGTTCGGACTTTTCGACCGTCCACACAGCCCGGAGACTCCGGTCCTCGGCACGGTGCGGGCACGCCCCACCGACGCGATGGCGCGTCGGATCGACGTCGACGCCCTCACGCGACATGCGCGACGCCCGCTCGTCGCGCCGGCCCCGAAAGTCGCGATCATCGGAGCGGGGATCGCGGGACTCCGGGCGGCCGACGTCCTCGACCTCGCGGGCGTCGACGTCCACATGTTCGATAAAGGTCGCATCGCGGGCGGGCGCCTCGCGACGCGTCGTTCCGAACACGCGATCTGCGACCACGGTGCACCGGCGATCGATGCGCACCACCCGCGATTCATCGCATGGTGCGACGCGCTCGTCGACGAAGGCGTGCTCGAACGCGACGGTCGCCGACGCGTCCGCGCGACCACGGACGGTCGATTCCTCGCCGAAGACCGCGGCGGCGCCCACTACGTCGCGCAATCGGCGAATGCCGCGTTGACGGCCCATCTCGCCGACGGTCGCACGCTGCGTTGCGGAGCGGCCGTGACTGCGTGCGTTCGGGTCGATCGCCGATGGGTCCTGCGCTTCGACGACGGCGCCGAAGCCGGTCCGTTCGACGGACTCCTGTTGACGCCACCCGGCCCGCAGAGCGCCGCCCTCCTCGGCGATTCGCATCCGTGGTTCGAACGTCTCGCCGCCGTCGAGTACGCGCCGTGCATCACCGCCATGGCGACGTTCGAAGGTGGGGTCGACCCGGAATTCGACATCTGCGATCTCGACGACGGACCGATCGCGACGGCGCTCCGCGGTCGTACCCCCGGAACATGGGTACTGCACGGGACGACGCCCTATTCCCGTGCGGCTCTCGAGACGGATCCGGAAACGTCGGCGAGCCGACTCGTCGAAGCGTGGGGACATCGCCTCGAAACGACGGAGACGCCGTCGTGGTTCCGTGCCCATCGTTGGCGATTCGCGCGCGCCTTACCCGAAACACGGATGTTCCGCCCTCTCGTCGACCCCGACGCCGCGCTCGCGGTCGCCGGCGACGCCTTCGGAGGCGGCGATGCACAGGGAGCATGGCTTTCGGGAGAAAGCGCCGCGGCGCGTCTTCGCGACGCCCTCTTCGCACGAAGCCGATGAAGGATCGCCGCGGGACGGCTACGATCCGTCCATGAATCCCTTCGAGATCTCGCCCGTACGCGTCGACGGCCGCACGCTTCCGCGCGGCTACGAAGACGCGATCGTCGTTCCGGCGGGCGCCCGACTGCTCGTCCTCGGGGGCCATGTGGCTTTTAGTCACGACCGCGTGTTGCGGCACCCCGGCGATCTCGTCGGCCAGTTTCGGGTCACCTTGGAGAACCTGAAGGCCACGCTCGCCGCTTGTGGAGCGGACGCCACCCGGCTCGTCTCACTCACGGTCATGACGACGGACGTTCCGGCCTACAGAGCACACTTGAAGGAACTCGGAAAGATCTGGGTCGACGTCTTCGGGAAGACGTGGCCCGCCATGACCCTTTTGGGCGTCGTCGCGTTGATGGAAGAAGGCGCCGTCGTCGAAATCGACGGCATCGCCGCGCTCCCCTGACGCCGATGTTTCATCGGGTCACCACCACGCTTTCGCGCGTGCTTTGGTTGGGATTCGGAGCGGAGCTCCGGACTCTGCTGAAACTCGCGGCCCCCATCGCCGTCTCCCAAATGGCGCTCGGGCTCTTCGGGATGGTCGACACCGCCGTCGTCGGGCGGCACTCGCGTGAAGCGATGGCGGCGACCGCGCTCGGCAACTCCTACGTGCAGGTGGTGAGTCTCTTCACGATGGGCCTTCTGCTCGGACTCGATCCGATCTTCGCCCAACGCTTGGGCGCGGGCGAGCCACACGGCGCGTGGCGGGCCTTCAAACGCGGTTCGGTGCTCGCCGTCGTTCTCTTTCCTTTGTCGGTCTTGCCGCTCGGCCTCATCGACGTCTTCCTGCTCAGGCCGAACCTCGGGCCTTCGTCGATGTTCGGGGAACTCCCGAATCCTTTTCCCACCGATCCGGAAGTCGCACGACAAGCGATCGCCTACATGTGGTGGCGTGCTCCCGGCATACTCGGATTTCTCCTCTTCACGGTCTTTCGCGCGTGGCTGTTCGCCCAGCGTAATTCGGGCGTGATGATCATCGCCATCTCCCTCGCCAACGTCGTCAATCTCGTGCTGGATTGGGTCTTGGTCCTCGGCGATCCCGGCCTCGAGCGCATCGGCCTCCCCGCCGTCGGACTTCCCGTATGGGGAGCGACCGGAGCGGCGATCGCCACCTCGGTCTGCAACCTTGCGATGGCGGCACTCCTCATCCCCGGCATTCTGCGGGTACGTCGGGCGGAAGTCGCCGCCCATCCGAATCCCGAACCCGAAGGGCCGTCCTTCAAGGACGAGGCGCGGCTCTTCATGAAACTCGGATTGCCGATCGGTTCGCAAATCACGCTCGAAATGGGCATCTTCGCCTACGTGCTCTGGGTCATGGCGGGACTCGGGACGATCGAAGCGGGTGCGCATCAGATCGCGATCATGGTGGCGTCGTTCACGTTCCTCGCGACGGTCGGAATCGGCGCCGCCGCCAGCGTCGAAGTCGGACGCTTCATCGGCGCGTCACGCACCGACCTCGCGCGCAAAGCCGGCATCGTCGCCATCGTCGCTGGCGCCGGGTGGATGACGTTGAGCGGCTTGGTGTTGTTCGCGTTTCCCGACGCGATCGCGCGCATCTTCACGGACGACGTCGCCGTCACCGCGCTCGCGGCCGATCTCCTTCGTATCGCCGCGGTCTTTCAAATCGTCGACGGCATCCAATCGGTCAGTTCGGGCGCGCTGCGCGGCGCCGGGGATACGCGGATTCCGTTTCTCGCCAATTTCGTCGCCTATTGGCTCATCGCGTTGCCGGTGGCCCGTTGGCTCGCCTTCGGAGCCGATCTCGGCGCACGCGGTCTGTGGTGGGGACTCACCGTCGGACTCGCCGTCGTCGCCGTGTTGCTGGCGGCACGGTTCCTCGTGTTGACGCGATCGACGGTAGTCCGCGTCTGAACGTCGGTTGCGTCCGCCGAGCATGTTCGGCACGCGCGGAGCGACCCCATGTCGCTCGAAACCGATATTCCCAAAACCACGGCCGACGCGCGCTTTTCGACGACTTCCGATCGCTTTGCGATTGCGCTTCATCCCCCGTCCGGGATACGCTTTCGCAACCATGAAGTTCCTCACTCTCGCCTCGTTGTTCGCCTGCTCCGCGTTGGCTCTCGGACAGCAGACGGCGACGTACACTTTCTCCAACTCGAATCCCGGCCCGTACGCGCCCATCACGGGCGGACTCGTTCTCGAATCCGGCGCCGCGATCGACGACACGTTCTACAACAACGTTCCGGTCGGCTTCGACTTCCCGTTCGGCGGTACCGCGACCGGATCCGGTTGGACGAACGTCATCGGCGTATCGACCAACGGTTGGATCAAGTGCTCCGACCTCCCCGGTGCCGGCACCACCTACAACTTCGCCTCGTCCACCGCGCAGGCACGCGCGGTAGGCGCCTTCGGTCGCGACCTCCAAGCGGCGGATGCCGCTGCGGAAGTCCGCGTGGAAACCATCGGATCGGCGCCCAACCGCGTCTGCGTGATTCAGTGGACCAACATGCGTCCTTGGACCTCGGCCACCGCGAACAGCCAGATCCTCACGATGTCGTTCGACTTCCAAGTGAAGTTGTACGAAACCACCGGCGTGATCGAACTCACGTACGGCGATTGGCTCATCGGCAGCACCGCCTTCCCCGCGGCGACGACCTCGGGGTCGGTCGGCATCAAGGGCAACGCGGCGGCGACGGTCACCGACTACAAGTTGTGCACCTCGTCGTCGGCGGCCTACACGTGGCAAGCCCCGTTCACCGCCACGGGTTCGGCGGCCAACGGCCACTATGTCGGCACCGGCGCGGGCAAGAAGCCCGACAACGGCCGCGTCTACACGTACACCCCCGCGGCGCTTCCGCCCGCGCAGATCGGCCTTGCCGCGGCGGCCTCGCCGAATACGTTCTTCCTCGGAGGCAATGCTCTCATCACGGCGGCGATTTCGTTGGCACCCGCGTCGGCGCAGCTCGGTGCGCTCGCGGTGGTAGCCGACACGACCTCCATCGGTGGCGGCCCGGGCACTCCGATGTTCGACGACGGTGCGACCGGCGGCGACGTGACGGCGGGTGACGGTATTTGGTCGGTGACGGTTCCCGTGTCGGCAACCACTCCGACGGTGGTGACGATTCCGGTATCCGCGGTTGACGGCGTCAACGTGGCGGGCGCGGGCAATGCGATCTGCTTCGTCTACACGATGCCGAACGACTTCCCCGCCGGGGCGGTGGTTCTGAACGACGGCGCCAACGGACCGTTCGACAACACCAACACCCTCGCCCAAAATGCGGCGGGATTCTTGACCCCGTGCGGCCTCGGCAGCAGCGGTGCACGCGATCTCTTCTTCCTGTACACCCCGTCGTGCACGGGCACGGTCGATATGACCACCTGCAACGGCGCGGCGACGACGGCGTTCGGCGAACTCAACGACTCGCAGATCGTGATTTACGATCCGGCGGGCGCGGTGATCGGATGCAACGACGATGCCGGCGGCACGACCTGCGGCACCAACGGTTACCAGTCCACGGTCACGGGCGTCCCCGTCACCGCGGGTCAGGTCTACCTCGTCCGCGTCGCCGGCTACGGCACGGCCGACTTCGGGTTCTTCAACATCTTCGTGACACCGCACTCGGCGATCGCCGCGTCCTCGGGCGCGGGCTGCTCGGCGGGCGGCAACGTGTTGACGCTCACCTCGGGTCTCCCGGTTCTCGGCTCGAACTTCACCGTGGATGCCTCCGGCGCGAATCCGTTCGACGGGGCCATCATGGCGTTCGACGTCGCGGGCTCGGTGGTCATCAACTTCGGCTGCGATCTCTATCTGAACCCTCTCGCGGCGCAGCTCATTCCCGCCGCGTTCGACGGCTTCGGCAGCATTTCGATTCCGGTTTCGTTGCCGGCTGTCGCCGCGCTCTGCGGCGCGTCGTTCGACCTTCAGGCCTTCTGCCTCCCGGCCTCGGGCGGCTTCGGCACGTCGAACAAGCGTACGCTGACGTTCGGCTTCTGATCTCGGGCTTCTCCGCCCTCGCGCGCGCCGCTTCCCCCTTGGGGTGAGCGGCGCGTGCCGTTTCAGGGAGTGCCGACAATCGTCGCGACAACTCGAACCGTGTGATTTCGCAACGGACTTTAGCCGCCGGACGACAAACCTTTGCGCCGTTTCAGCCCGATCCCGCGAATCTATTGCAAAGATCCCTGCCGCTTCCTCTAGAATGGGTTTTCCGAGGCCCCCCCGATGTTCCCCGCCCCGGAATCACCCGCGCCGATTCGGCCGGATAGGAGTGTCAGAAACATGAAGCGTCTCGTTACCACCGCCCTCGCTTCGGCGTTCTTCGCCGCCGCGGTTTCCGCGCAGTTCACGGTGAACCAGTACACGTTCGCCCAGTACCAAAACACCTACGTCCCCCTCAACGGCGCCGTCAACGTGACGCCGGCCTCTTGGGACGACTCCGCGACGACCGTGTCGATCGGCTTCCCGTTCGTCTACAACGGCACCGCCTACACGCAGGTGCGCTTCGGCACCAACGGTTGGATTCAGTTCGGGACCGCGGGCACGAGCGGTACGAACTACACGCCGATCAGCGCCGCGACGACCACCGCCAACGCGAACCACTTCGCGGCGTTCGGACGCGACCTCATGGGTCTCGCCGGAACGTCGACGATGTCCTATCTCCTGCGCGGTTCACCCGGCTCGCAGGTCTTCACCCTTCAATGGTCGGCCTTCCGTCGTTATCCGGCGGCTTCGAACCCGTCCGACAACTACAACTTCCAGATCAATCTCTTCGAAGCCTCCAACGAGCTCGAAGTGGTGTACGGAAGCATGACGACGGGCGCCACCGCGATCACGTGCCAGGTCGGCATGCGCGGCGCGGCGAATACGGACTTCAACAACCGCTCCGTCGTCGCCCCCACGCCATGGATCAACTCGGTCGCGGGTGCGGCCAACACGGCAACGTGCGCCGTCAGCCCCACGTCGCTCCCGGCCGCGGGTGACACCTACCGTTGGACGCCTCCGCCGACCACGTTCCTGACGGTCGCAGGCGGCGCCACGCCGACGAGCGTGCTCTCCGGCAACGTCATCGTCTTGACCGCTCAAGTCGGTATCTATCCGGCGGGTACGCCCTTCACCGGCGCGGCGGCCACCGTCAACTTCAGCGCGGTCGGCGGCCCGGCGGCGCAGCCCATGTACGACGACGGTACCAACGGCGACCAAACCCCCGGTGACAACATCTTCTCCTATGCGGTCACCCTGACCTCGACCGTCGCGGGCACCGCGGCCTTCCCGGTCACGGCGACGGCGGCGGGTGGTCTCTCGGCCACGTCCACGATCAACATCGAGATCTACACGCAAGCGAACGACGTTCCGGCGGGTGCGCTCCCGGTGACGATCGGCGTCAACGGCCCCTTCGACACGGCGAATACGCTCGTGAACCCGTCCTACCCGCTGTGCGTCGGCGGTTCGCGCGACCTGTGGTTCGCGTGGCTCGCTCCGTGCACCGGCACCGCGTCGTTCTCCACCTGCGAAGGCGCCGCCACGACGACCGCGGGCTACTTGAACGACACCATCCTTGCGGTTCGCGACACTGCGTACGTGTCGTTGGGTTGCAACGACGACGGGCTCACCAACTCAGGCCCGGGCGGCACGAACATCTGCGGCACCAACGGCTATCAATCGACGGTGTCGGGTATCGCCGTCACGGCGGGAACCACGTACCTGATCCAAGTCGCGGGTTACGGCGCGGCTTCGGCGCCGGGTCTCTTCAAACTCACCGTGAATTTCACGTCGGCGCAAGCCACGTCGAGCGGTGCGGGCTGCGCGGCGACGGGCGGCAACGCCCTCACGCTCACCTCGGGCCTCCCGGTGCTCGGATCGAACTTCACGGTGGACGCTTCCGGCGCGAACGCGTTCGACGGCGCCATCTTGGCGTTCGACGTCGCGGGTTCGGTCGTCATCAACATCGGTTGCGACCTCTACCTCGACCCGTTCACCGCTCAGTTGATCGTCGCGGGCTATGACGCCCTCGGCGGCATCTCGGTGCCCGTGTCGCTGCCGTATGTCCCGGCGCTCTGCGGTGCGTCGTTCGACCTTCAGGCCTTCTGCCTCCCGGCGGCGGGCGGCTTCGGCACGTCGAACAAGCGCACGCTCGTCTTCGGCCTTTGATCACCCGATCGCGCCGAGTGAATCCGCCCCGCCCCAAAAAGGCGGGGCGGATTCTTTTTTACAACCTGATCCCCCGAAAGGACTTGGCCCATCGGTCGGCGTCGAACCCGCGGCAACCGCGCGAATGGGCGGACACGAACGGGGCCGACTCCGTACCATTCACGGGCCTACTCCGAGGCGTACCGTCACCGAGGACATTCCATGAAGTCGACTCTTACCATCGCAACGCTCGCGATCGTTTTGGCCTGCGGCTCCGTCTCGGCGCAGAACCGAACCGCCACCTACGGTCTTCAAAACATCATCACCCCGTACACCGAAATCACCGGGGGCATCCAACTCGAAGCCGGGCTCACGATCGACGACGCGTTTTACGCGAACATCCCGATCGGCTTCGACTTCCCGTGGGGCGGCAATGCGCCCGGGGCCCAGTGGTACAACGCGATCGGCGTGTCGACCAACGGCTGGATCCGCATGGGATCCGTCACGGGCAGCACGACGCTTCAAGGCGTGATCGAGTCGACGGCGACGACGTCGTACGACGCCGTCGCCGCCAACACGTGCAACATCGGATCGAACGATCCGACCGCGGAGGTGCGCGTCGAAACCGTGGGCACGGCACCGAACCGCGTGTGCGTCGTGCAGTGGAAGAACGTCGGCCGCAAGCTTTCCGGCGTCGTTTCCGCGGGTTGGGTGTTCAACTTCCAGGTGAAGCTCTACGAAACGACGGGGATCGTCGAAACCACGTACGGGACGTTCGCCGTGCCGAGCGGAAGCCAGTCCGTCGGCGTCGGGCTCAAGGGTTTCGCGAGCAA
>CAIWVZ010000189.1 GCA_903916245.1 uncultured Planctomycetota bacterium
CCGGAGCCCGCCCGCTCTTCGCCGATGCGGCGGCCGCCTTCGGCCGCGAAATGGCGCGCCGAAAGATAGGTTTGGTCTACGGCGGCGCCTCGATCGGACTCATGCGCACGCTCGCGGACGCCGTCCTCGAAGCGGGAGGCGAAGTCGACGGCGTGATGCCGGACTTCATGGTGGAACGGGAACTCCTCCATCCGCATCTCACGCGCACCCATCGCGTCGCCGACATGCACACGCGCACAGCCCTGATGGCGCGCCTCTCCGACGCATTCATCGCATTGCCCGGCGGCTTCGGCACTCTCGACGAGCTCTTCGAAATCCTCACGTGGCGCATGATCCGCCTGCACGACAAACCGGTCGGACTTCTCGACGTCGGCGGTTACTGGGCCCCGCTCATGGAACTCGTGCAACACCAGATTCGCGAAGGATTCGTACGCCCCGCGGAGATAGCCCGTCTCATCGTCGGCGAATCGCCCCACGATTTGATCGACGCACTGAAATTGCCCTCCGGATGAACGCCCGCATTCCGCGCGTGGAATAAACTTCGGAACGGAGGCTCTTATGTCATCGCTCGTGCGTGCGCTCGCGTTCTCCCTCGCACTTTCCCCGGCGGCACTTTTCGCCCAGTCCCAACTCACCCTGACACCGCTCTTCGGCGATCACGCGGTCGTTCAGCGCGGGATGCCGATCCGAATCCCCGGAAAGGCCGTTCCGGGAGCGAAGATCAGCGCGGTCATCTTCAAGAGCGAAACGCAGCTCCTCGCCAACACGGAAACGGTGGCGGGTCCGGACGGGCGCTTCCGACTCGAGTTGCCTCAGATGCCCGACGGCGATGGTCCGTTCACCATCCACGTCGATGCGGGTGGCGAAGGCGCGCGTACGGCGAAGGACATTTGGGTCGGCGAGGTCTGGCTCGCGTCCGGCCAAAGCAACATGGAATGGACCGTCAGCCAATCGGCGAATCCCGCCACCGAACGCAAGGCGCTCGCCGATCCGATGGTGCGCGTCATCAAGGCGCCGCACATGACCGCCGCGGAACGCGCCGACCTCTGGGACGGCGAGTGGAAAGTGGCGACGGAACAGAACACTCCGGCCTTCACCGCCGTAGGCGCTTCGTTCGCCCGCGAACTGCGGGCGGCGCTCAAGGTGCCCGTCGGCATCCTCGACGTGAACTGGGGCGGCACGCGCGCCGAACCGTGGACGGACCCGACGGCGCTCGCCGCCAACCCCGTCTACGCGGAACGCATGGCCGCCTTCGACAAGGAGATGGCCGAGGTGCGCAAACTCGGCCCCGGTGGTCCGCAAAAGCGTTACCAAAAGGCCATGTGGGATTTCACGGCGCAAGCCGAGAACTGGTGGATCCGCGCCTGCAAGAACGACGAAGGCATGGCCGCATGGGTGCACTTCCCCGAAACCGACGTGTCCGCGTGGCCGGAAGCCGACTTCCCCTGCGACTACAAGGACATCGATCCCGCTCTCGCCGACTTCGACGGCGTCGTTTGGGTTCGTCGCACGGTCGACATCCCGAAGGAGATGCAGGGACTCGACATGTTCTTCGACTTCGGCCCGATCGACGATTGCGATCGAACCTACGTGAACGGTCGACCCATCGGGCAGACCGTCTCGGGCGCGGGCGTCAATCGCAACTACCTCCTCCCCTCGGAGATGACGCGCACGGGCAAGATGACCATCGCGATCCAAATCGTGGATGTCGCCGGTGCGGGCGGCGCCAAAAACCCCGCCGCATGGAAGATCCGTGGCGGCCCCGATGGCAAACTTTCGGTACCTCTCGCGGGCAAATGGCGTTGGAAGAAGGGGCACGTCTTCACCGACGCTCCGCCGAAACCACCTGTGAAGGACTTGGGCCCCGGGACGCGTCCGCACGATCCGGGCGCGATGTTCCACGGCATGATCATGCCGATCGCCGGTTGGCCGATCCGCGGTGCCGTTTGGTACCAAGGCGAATCCAACGCGGGCAACGAGAAGGACGCCGCCGACTACGCGTCGCTTCTTCCGACGATGGTGAAGTCGTGGCGCGACGCGTGGGGCTGCGGCGACTTCGCCTTCGGTGTCGTGAGCCTCGCGGGCTTCCGCCCGTTCAACGCCGATAAGGCGTGCGACGGCATTTGGCCTCTCCTGCGCCAATCCCAATTCAACGCCGCGGCCTCGATGAAGAACGCGGGCATCATTCAGACGTACGACGTCGGCGCGGCGGACGACATCCATCCGAAGGACAAGCAGACCGTCGGCAAGCGCCTCGCGGCGTGGGCGTTGGCGTCCGTCTACGCGAAGAGCGACGAAAAACCCGTTGTTTGGCTCGGTCCGCGTCCTCTCGTCGCGGAACGCCGTGGCGATGTCGTCGCGCTCAAGATCGAAAGCGATGGTCCTCTGAAGGCCATCCGTCGCCCCCAAGCGACGGAAGGCGTCGCGACGGGCTTCGCCGCGGGCGCTGGGACCTTCTCCCGCGTGTCGGCGGAAATCTCCGGCAACGAAATCATCCTGAAGGGTGACGCCCTGAAGGACGCCGTCGAGATCCGTTATGCGTGGCAGGACAATCCGGAGGACGCGAACGTGACCGATGCGAAGGGTTTGCCGATGATTCCCTTCAGCGTCAAGATTCGCTGAACCATCCCGCCGAACGACGACGCGCCGCCCCGTTTGCACGGAGCGGCGCGTTCGTCTTTCGCGAGAGCGATCAGCAGTCGGCGGCGACGAGTTCGATGCGGAACACGAGAGTCGCGTTCGGACCGATCTTTCCGCCCGCGCCGCGTTGACCGTAGGCGAGGTTCGCCGGGATCACGACGTCGACGACGGCACCCGGGTGCATGAGTTGGAGCACTTCGTTCCAACCCTGAATCACTTGGCCGAGCATGAACGACGTCGGTTCACCACGCGCGAACGAGGTGTCGAAGAGCGTGCCGTCGGTCAACCAACCCGCGTAGTGCACCATGACCTTCGTGCCCATGACGGGCTTCGGCTTCGTCGTGTCGCCGGGAGCCGTCATCCGGTACGCGAGACCGGAAGCCGTCTTCGTCATCGCGGCGGTCTCGGCGCCGGGGAACGCCGGAACGGGGAGCGGAACGATCACGCGAACGACTTCGAGTTCCCACACCGTGACGGAGTTCGCCGGAAGATCCGGTCCCTTGTCCGCCGCGCCGAACACCATGGCTGCCGGGGCTTCGAATCGAGCCGTTTGGCCGACCTTCATCGCAAGGGGCGCCTGCTTGAGGAAGGGCAGCGGCATATCCTTGACCGGGCCCTTCAGTTCCTGACCCGCTTCCGACGATTGGAGCAACTTGCCGGAAGTGTTCCAAAAGGCGTAGCGAATCACGACGACGTCGGTGTCCTTGATCGCCGCGCCTTCGGAGTCCTTCAACACCTGCCACACGATTCCGGATTCCGTCTTCTGCTGCTTCGCGGGGTCCGCCTTGGTGAAGCGCGGGCCGGCGGCGACGGAAATGAGCTCGACTTCGAACGTCAACGTCGCGTTCGCCGGAATCGGTCCGGTGGCGCGTTCGCCGTAGCCGAGCTTCGGCGGGATGATGAACTTGTACTTCGCACCCGGGGTCATGTAGCCCAAGCCTTCGTTCCATCCTTCGATCACCTGACCGATCTTGAAGGTGGTCGGTTCATTCCGCTTGTAGGACGAATCGAACTCGGTGCCGTCGGCGAGGGTTCCGCGGTAATGAACGGTGACCGCGTCTCCCATTTGAGGAGCGGCACCGTCGCCACCTTTGCGGAGCACGACGTACTGAAGGCCGGATGCGGTGGTGACGACGTCGGTCATGATGGACTCTTTGGAAGGGCGCGACTCCTGAGCGCACGCGATGGCGGCGAGGAGCAGGAACGAAAGCGCGATGGACTTCATGGGAAACTCCGGTGAGGACGGATCCCGGCGGCGCCCGAATCGGGTGCGACACCGGAGAGCGGAACGGTAACGACTTTCAGCGGTCCGACCGGATGCGCCGCCACATTTCGAGCGTCCAATCCGCGGCGGCGGCATGGGTAAAGCGTTTCGCCACGAGAGCCCGACCGCGTCCTCCGAGTGCCTCGGCTTCCTCGGGATGGGCCAACAAATCGACGATCGCGGCCGCGATCCCGGCATCATCTTCCGCGAGGCGACCGTGGAGCCCGTCGACGATGCCGATTCCCGATGCGCCCGTCGCGGTCGTCACCAACGGGCGACCGACGGCCAACGCCTCGAGGTTCTTGATGCGGATACCGCCTCCGAGACGTAGCGGCGCGACGACGACGGCGGCACTCGCCACCAACGCATGAATATCGCCGACGAATCCGAGGTGACGAATCCCCGCACGGGAAATCGCGGCAACGAGATCGTCGGGGACCGCACCCATCGCCACCTTCAAGACGGCGTCGGGGCGGGCCGCGACGACACGCGACCAAATACCCGTCGCCAACCGTCGCAGGGCGTCGAGATTCGGCGCGTGTTCGGCGCTGCCGAAGAACAGCACGGATCCGGGTTCGACCGACGCGGAGACGGTCGGCACCTCGACCCCCGTCGGGCGCACCGGAACTTTCCGGTCGATCACGCCCCCGAGGATCCGCGCGTCGGCTTCGGTCAACGCGACCACATGGTCCCATCTCGGATAGGTACGACGCACCCAATCGAAGGTAAGCGGTTCGTCGGCGAGGGCTCCGCCGTTCGGCGTGCCCGCTTCGTGATCGACGAGAAGGGTCGGTGTCCCGGTCGGCAAGAGGTCGACGACCGAGGCCAAACCGCCGATCTCCGCTTGGATCACATCGAAGGGGCCGGTTGCGACGGCCGCCGCCACCGCGCGTCGGAACGACCCCCGCACCATTTTCGCCGCGAATCGGGGCGTCCGCCTCGCGTATTCGAACCAGGCGCTCCGCAGCGCTTCGACGGCGCGAGCGGCCGGACCGAGTGACGCGACGTCCACGCGCTCGGCGGGAAAGAAGGCGTCGACCGATTCCCGCGCCGCGCATCGCTCGGCATCGGACCCACCCGCGGCGACCAACGTGACGTGGACACCCCCGGACCGCCGAAGTTCCCGGATCAGACCTTCGACGACTCGTCCCGAACCATGGCTGACGCCGGGGTAAGGAAGATAGGGATAAAGAAGAAGCGCCCTCATGGCCGGAGTCAGTCTAACGACCCCGCTACACTTGAACGCCGTGAAGCCGGTCGTCGTCGTTCCCTACGTCCCTTGGCCCGCCAACCATGGCGGTCGTCAACGTTCGCTCGAGTGCCTCCGGGGACTCAAGGGCGCCGGGCTTTCTCCGACCGTCGCGTGCATCGTGCGCTCGGCCGACGACCGCGCGGCGTTGGAGGCCCTCGGCAAGGCCGAATCTCTGAAGACGGTCCCGCTCCCGTTCCCTCAGCCCGCACCCTGGTCGACGGGCGACCGCATCGGCAAGTGGCTTCGGCTGTTGACGGGCCGCTCCTCGCTGCTTCCGAGATGGGTCGACGGCGCGGCGATCAACGCCCTGAAACCCCATCTCGACGCCGACACGACCATCGTCGCCGACACGCTGTGGGCGCTCCCGCTCATCCGCGCCTGCGGACGCGACGCCGATCTCCTGTCGACGCACAACATCGAACACCGTGTTCTCGAAATGGGACTTCCGTTCGTCCGCGGCGTCGCGGCCCGCGGTCTCGCGCGCGAAGCGGATCTTCTCCGTCGCTTCGAGATCGAAGCGTTCCGACGTGCCCGCACCGTCATCGCCTGTTCGGAAGACGACGCCGCTTTCGTTCGCAACGTCGCGCCGGGACGCAACGCCATCACCATCAACAACGGCGTCGACGTAGCGGCGCTCCCGATGCTCTCTCCGCCCGACCCGAACGGCCATCTTCTCTTCGTCGGCTCGTACGACTATCCCCCGAACATTCGTGCGGCGGAAACTCTCGTACGACGTTGGTTGCCCGTCATCCACAAGCGACTCCCGCACGTTCGCGTCGTCTTGGCGGGCCGCGATCCGCAGGGCGTCGTCCGCGGCCTCGCTTCCGACCTCGTCACCGTCACCGGGACCGTCGACGATCTTCGACCTTGGTACGAAGGCGCCTTCGCGTGCGTCATGCCCATCGCGGAAGGCGGCGGCAGCCGCATCAAGATCCTCGAATCGTTCGCCTTCGGGCGGCCCGTCATTTCGACGAAAGTCGGAGCGTCCGGCCTGCGCGTCACCAACGGCGTCTGCCTCGCGATTCTCGAAGATGCCGAGGCCGCCGCCGACAAGCTGGTTCAATGGCGCGACCATCCGAACGATCTCGCCGCGAAGTTGCTGCGCGCGCGGGCGTTCGTCACGAACAACCACGATTGGAATCGCCTGCGCAGTCACTTCGCGTTCGCCGTGACGACGCTCAAGGGCTGACCATGGCGAGTCCCGTGAACGTCACGCTTTGGTCAGATGCGCCCACATGGGGAGGAGGCGAGCGCTACTTGGAAACGCTCGCAACGGGTGTCGATCGCTCGATGTTCCGCATGCGCGTCGTCCTGTCGACGTCGAAGGATTTGGATGCGACCGCTGGCCGACTCGCCCAAGCGGGTTTGGCGGTCGCACGCATTCCCGCGGCGCCGACCATGTCGTCGGTGTGGGCGCTCGCCCGCATCGCGACGGAACTCGTCGCCCATCGGCCGACGCTGTTGCACGCGAACCTCACCGACCCGCGCGCCTGCAACGCCGTTCTCGCGATCGCGGCCAAACTCGGCATTCGTCGAATCGTCACCACCGAACACCTGCCCGACAGTCCTTTCGACCACAAGCCGACACCGTGGCGCCACCAAGCGGCGCGCGCAGCCACCGCCCGTGCCATCGCATTGACGGAGGCCGGAAGAAAAGCCCTGATCGCACAAGGGATGACTCCCGCGGCGGTACGCGTCGTCGCCAACGGCTTGGCCGATCCGGGCGCACCTTCCGACGGCGCGCGGCGGACGGCGCGTGCCGCCCTCGGCGTGGCCGAAGGCACTCCGGTGGTCGGGTGGGTCGGTCGACTCGAACCGCAGAAAGATCCGGATCTTCTCCTCGACGTCGCGAAACTCGTGAGCATGATGGCGCCCGCTGCGCGCCTCGTGGTCGTCGGCGACGGTTCCGAAACCCCGCGTTTGCGGAAAGTCGCCCACGACATGGGGCTCGACGCGGCGATCACGTGGCTCGGATGGCGGAAAGACGCGGCCTCCCTGCTTTCCGGAATGGACGCCCTGCTTCTGCCGTCCAAATACGAAGGGATGCCGATGGTCGTCATCGAAGCGATGGCTGTCGGACTCCCCGTCGTCGCGCGGAGGATTCCCGGCCTCGACGAACTCGTGGACGACGGCACGACGGGATGGTTGGTGAAAACACCGACCGATGCTCCTCGGGCGACGATCGCCGCCTTGCTCGCCGCCGCCGTGTGCAAGGTGCTGCGCGATCGCCCGAGTGCCGAAGCGATGAAGATCGCCGCGCGTCGACGCTTTCTCGAGCGATTCACCAACGCGCACATGTTGGCCGCCACTCAGGCGGTCTGGACGGAACTGCTCGGCTAGGCCGTGTCGTCGGGCGTCCAACGCAGGCGGACGCCGCCGCCTTCGTCCGTGCGGTGGATCCGGGCCTTCGCGCCTTCCGAGAAGCGTCCGAAGAGCACCGAATCGACAGAAATTTTCGCGGCGGCGGGGGCGAGATCTGGAGGGGCGTCGTGATGCGGCGGAGCCACATAGCCTTCGCGCCCGTGGCGGAGTCGGTGGGACAGCGTCGACCGGGTCGTCGCGACCACCGGCAGCCCGGTCGCCAACGCGATGGCGAGCCAGTCGGCGGCATCGTCGGAAAGCGACGATGTCCCGCGCCACGGCAGAGCCAAGACGCGTGCGGACGCACAGGCCGCGGCGAACCTCTCCATCGAACCTTCGAGAATCGTGATTCCGCCGGATTCGAGCCCTCGCCCGCATGCCATATCGGCCACGGCGGCGACATCCTCGGCCGACAAAAGTCGGCGATGCGTCACCACGCCCGACCGCGCCTCGCAGAACGCGGGCCAACGGCTCACCAAGATGGCGTCAGATCCCATACAAGCGACGGTGCAACGCCATCCACGCGTCGAAACCGAATCGCGCCTCGGCGACCATGCGGGCGCGAAGGGCGCGCCGACGCCGCTCCGAGTCGCGCGCCAACGC
>CAIWVZ010000190.1 GCA_903916245.1 uncultured Planctomycetota bacterium
CCGCGACGGCGTCGGCCGGCGTGCGCGGAGAGTTGAACGCGGACTCGCGACGATCGCGCAGAAAGAGGTCGGTGGCGTTTTCCCGAACGAGCACCACCGTCGCGGTGACGGAGCCGTTCGTCACGTCGAGTTCGGCGACGTCCGCTGCGAGATACCGCGGGGCGCCGGCGGGGCGAACGTTCTCGAGCGCACCGATCTTTTCGACGAGCAGACGACGGACGTCGCCGCGGACGAAGTAGTACTCGCCGCGGCCGATACCCCGTTCCTTACGCAGGCGTTCCGACAGACACGCGTATTCCTGATCCCCGTAGGCTTCGACGACGGCGCCCCGAACGAACGCTTCCTTGAAGTACTCGAAAGCGCGCACGGGAGTGGCGAGATCGTAGCCGGGCATTTCGCCGATCTGTCCCACGTCGGGACAGACGCATGCGGAAAGCGCGACGAGCGCGATAAGCGGCGTGAGACGCATGGCGAGAGGGTAGCACGGAGCTCCCGAATCTGACCGGAAGCGTATAGTCGACGGCGATGTCGTCCCTTCCTCCTTCCGCAGGCCCGCGTCCGAAACTCGGGGAGATTCTCGTCAAAGCCGGGGTGCTGACTCCCGAGCGCCTCGAAGACGCCCTGAAGTATCAAGCCGAAACCAAACTTCGCATCGGCGAATGTCTCGTCCGACTCGGATACGTCCGCGACGAGGACGTCGTCCGCGCGGTGGCGCGTCAGGCGGGCATGCCGTTCGTCGACGTCCGCAAGGGGGCGATCCCTCCCGAGACGCTTTCGAAGGTTCCGAAGGACGTCGCGCTCGACAACAACATCCTTCCGGTGAAATTCGACGGTGCGAGCCTCGTGCTCGCCGTCACCGATCCGCTCGCGGCGTTCAATCTCGAACATCTCCGCTTCCTTCTCGGCATCGAATTCAAGTGCGCGTTGACGACCGAAGAGGCGATGCTCGAAGCGTTCAAACGCTATTACAACGCCGAGAAGCGCGACGCGAAGACCGTCGGCGAAACGACGCGGAAGACCGCCGTCAAGGAAGACGACGAGGGGCCGGTCATCCGCCTCGTGCAGCAGATGCTCGAAGACGCGGTGAAGGCGCGGGCGTCGGATATCCACGTCGAGCCGATGGCGGATCGCGTCCGCGTGCGTCTCCGCGTCGACGGAGTTTGCAAGACGGTGGCGGAGTACCCGACGTCGATTCAGGGGGCGATCACGTCGCGTCTCAAGTTGCTCGGCGAAATGGATCTCGCCGAAAAGCGGAAGCCGCAGGACGGACGCATCGCCGTCAAGGCGGCCGGGAAGGATGTCGACATCCGAGTTTCGCTCCTCCCCGGGTCGCACGGCGAAGCCCTCGTCATGCGTCTTCTCGACAAGACGACGGGCCTTGTTTCCCTCGAACGCCTCGGACTCGGCGGAGACGACCTTCGCCGTTTCCGAAAGATGATCAAACGCCCGAACGGCATCTTCCTCGTGACGGGTCCGACGGGGTCCGGAAAAACGACCACCCTCTACGCGGCGCTCGCGGAGTTGAACCGACCGGACGTGAAGATCATCACGGCGGAAAATCCCGTCGAGTACTACCTCGCCGGAATCAACCAGTGTCAGGTCAAGCACCAGATCGGACTCGACTTCGTCCGCATCCTGCGTGCGATGCTGCGTCAGGCACCGAACATCATCCTGGTGGGCGAAATCCGCGACCGTGAAACGGCGGGTATCGCCGTTCAAGCCGCGTTGACGGGCCACCTCGTGTTCTCGACGCTGCACACGAACGACGCGCCGTCGGCGCTGACGCGCCTCATCGACATGGGCGTCGCTCCGTTCCTCGTGTCGTCCGCCGTGTGCGGCGTGCTCGCGCAGCGGCTCATGCGAACCCTCTGCAATCGTTGCAAGAAGGCGGAGGTGCCGACCGAGATGCAGATTCGCGAGGCGGGGGGCGACCCGTCGGCGTTCGTCGGAAAGACCATCTACGCGGCGGTCGGTTGCGACGATTGCAACGGGACGGGCTATCGAGGACGCTGCGGCATCTACGAACTCATGGAAATGGGACCCGCGATGCGCGACGCGGTGTTCCGCAAGGAGCCCGCGCTCAAACTGGCGGAAATCGCCCGTACGTCGGGGTCGATGTCGACGCTTCGCGACGACGCGTTGAGAAAAGTCCTCGGGGGCGCGAGTTCGCTCGACGAGGTGCTTCGCGTGCTTTCGAAGGAATCGGTCACCGTGTTGGAGAGCCTGTGATGTCGATGGAAGACCTGATGAAGGCGTGCGTGGCTCTCGGCGGCAGCGATATCCACGTGTCGCCGGGGCGCCCGCCGTGCGTTCGCGTGCGCGGCGCGGTGAAGGATCTCGAGGGGCCTGCGATCACGCCCGCGGTCGCCGAAACTTTGGTTCACGAGGTCCTTCCCGAGCGGCTCAAGAAGGAACTCGACGAACTCGGAACGGCCGATTTCGCGCACAACTTCGGGGAGGTCGCCCGCTTCCGCGTCTCGGTGTTCCGCCAGAAGGGCGTCTACGCCTGCGTCTTGCGATTGATCCCGAGCCGCCTGCGATCCTTCGAGGAGATCGGGCTGCCCGAGAAAGTTCGGGAACTCATTACCCGGCCGCGTGGACTCGTGCTCGTCACCGGGCCCACGGGATCGGGCAAGACCACGTCGCTCGCCACGATGATCGACGAGATCAACCGGACCTCGCCGGTGCACATCGTCACCATCGAAGATCCGATCGAGTACCTCCATCCGCACAAGAAGGCGGTCGTCAACCAACGCGAAATCGGGACCGACTGCCCGACGTTCGCCGAGGCGATGCGTCGCGTCTTGCGTCAGGACCCCGACATCATTCTGCTCGGCGAAATGCGCGATCTCGAGACCATCTCCACCGCGATCACCGCCGCGGAAACGGGCCACCTCGTCTTCGGAACGCTTCACACGACGGGTAGCGCCCGAACGATCGACCGCATCATCGACGCGTTTCCGAAGGAACAGCAGGATCAGATCCGTACGCAACTCGCGTTGTCGATCGTCGGCGTGTTGTCCCAGGTGCTCGTCCCTCGCGCGGATGGTCAGGGCATGGCCGCCGGTTTCGAACTCATGGTGAACACGCCGGCCATCGAGAACTACATCCGCAAGGGCGAGACGTTCAAGATCCCGAGCGACATCCAGACGGGCAAGAAGCACGGCATGGTGTTGCTCGACGATCACCTGTTGGCTTCGGCCCGAGCCGGGAAGATCACCCGCGAAACCGCGATCGAATATGCGCAGGACCGCAACGAAATGCAGATGAGGCTCGGCTGATATGGTCGCGGAGAAGCGTAGAAAACTCATCGGCGAGATTCTCAAGGAACGCCGGAAAGTCTCGCAGGGGCAGATTCAGGAAGCGCTCGCCCAACAGCGGGAGAAGGGCGGACAGATCGGCCGTATCCTCGTCGAGATGGGTGCCGTCACCGACGCCGACGTCGCCGAAGCGTTGGCCGTGCAGGCCGGACTCGAGCTGGTCGATCTCGCGGCCGTCACCCCGCCGCCGGAAGTGGTGGCGCGCGTCGACGCCCAAACCGCGCAGGCCTATCGCATCGTTCCCTTCAAGGAAGAAGGCGGCGAACTGTGGATCGCGCTCGCGGATCCCATGAATACCGCCGTTCTCGACGACCTTCGCTTCTTGACGGGGCGTACGGTACGTGCGGCGTTGGCGGGAGACGCCGCCATCGACGCGGCGCTGAAGCGCTTCTACGCGCAGAAGCCCGAAGAGGGTCTCGATCCGTTGCTCGACGAAGTCGAGCGACAGGCGAAAGGATCGATCGACGATCCCGACGCGTTGGCGCGTTCCGCTCCCGTCGTGCGCCTGCTCAACTACATCCTTCTAACGGCCATTCGCGATCGTTCGAGCGACATCCACTTCGAGCCGTTCGACGACGAGTTCAAGGTGCGCTATCGCGTCGACGGAACTCTCTTCGAGTTGCGTTCTCCGCCGAAGCATCTCGCGATCGCGTTGATTTCGCGCATCAAGGTGTTGGCGAATCTCGACATCGCCGAGACGCGTCTTCCGCAGGACGGTCGCATCGAACTCATGGTCGGAGGGCGCAACGTCGACCTCCGCGTGTCGACGCTGCCGACGATGTTCGGCGAATCCTGCGTGTTGCGTGTGCTCGATCGCTCCGTCGTCAGTCTCGACCTTCGCAACTTGGGGCTCCGC
>CAIWVZ010000191.1 GCA_903916245.1 uncultured Planctomycetota bacterium
CGCATCCCCATCGAGAAATCGATGATGAAGCGATCCTGATCCGCCTCGGAGAGTTCGAGGAGGTCGAAGATCTCCTTCGCCCGACGGTCCGTTTCGTCGATGGAGAGGCCGTGCAAGGGCCCGACGAAGCGCAGCGTCTCTCGGGGAGTCAGCCGCTCGTACAGCAACGGCTCCTCCGGCATGAAGCCGATCCGACGCTTCACTTCGAGCGGATGCGCGACGGGGTCGAGTCCCAAGACTTCGAGCCGGCCCGACGTCGGAGCCAACATGCCGGTCATCATCCGGATCGTCGTCGACTTGCCCGATCCGTTCGGGCCGAGGAAGGCGAACCACTCCCCGGCGCGGACGTCGAGCGTCAGCCCGTCGACGACGGTCTTGTCGTCGAAGCGCTTGACCAAGCCCTCGACGCGGACGACGACGGGCGCGGGCGACGGAGTCTCCATACCCCATGTTCCGCCCCGCTTCGGACGCCGTCAACCGACGGAACGGGACGACGCGGCGCGCCGATGGTTACCATGCTCGTATGACGTCCCCGAACGGCACGCTCTACGTCGGCAACGGTCCTTGGTGCACGTTGGGAGACGGTCCGCCCGGCGCCCGACGCGGCGCGGACATGAACGACCCGGGCACGCGCGAAGGATGGGCGGTGCTCTCCCGCGACGGCGTCATCGCCACCGCCGGAACGCCGGACGCGCTGAAGGCGGCCCATCCCGACGCGCATGTCGTCGATCTCGGCGACCGACTGGTCACGCCCGGGCTCGTCGATCCGCACACCCACCCCGTCTTCCACGGGACGCGCGAAGACGAATTCGAGATGCGGAATCTCGGTCGGACCTACGTCGACATCGCGCTCTCAGGCGGTGGTATCCGCAAGTCGGTCCGTCTCTTGCGCGCGGCCGACGACGCCCTCCTCGCCCGCAACGTCGCGGAGAACGCGGACGCCTTCCTGAGTCTCGGAACGACGACGATCGAAGCGAAGAGCGGTTACGGGCTCTCGCTCGACGACGAGCTGCGTTCGTTGCGTGCGATCCGCGACGTCGCGACGTGGCACCCGCTCACCTTCGTTCCGACGTTCCTCGGGGCGCACGAATTCCCGGACGAATGGCGCGAGCGGCGCGACGCGTGGGTCGATCACCTGATCGACGACATGCTCCCGCGCGTCGCCGCGGAGAAACTCGCCGTCGCGTGCGACGTCTTCTGCGAAGCGCACGTCTTCACGGTCGCGCAATCCCGCCGCCTGTTGCTTGCGGCGAAGAAGCTCGGCCTGGCGACGAAAGTCCACGCGGACGAAATCACGCCCTGCGGCGGCGCCGAACTCGCGGCCGAAGTCGGCGCCGCGTCGGCGGATCATCTGGTTCACGTTTCGGACGCGGGCATGGAGGCGATGGCGGCCGCGGGGACCGTTCCGATCCTTCTCCCGGCGACGTCCTGGTACCTGCGCCTGCCGAAGGACGCGCCGGGCGACGTCATGAAGCGCAAGGGACTCCCGATCGCCCTCGCGACCGACTTCAATCCGGGATCGTCGCCGACGCGCTCGCTTCCCCTCGTCATGTCGATGGCCTGCGTCCGCTACGGATTCACGGCGGCGGAAGCGCTGACGGCCGTCACCGTGAACGCGGCCTACGCGATCGGACTCGGCAACCGCGTCGGCCGACTCGTTCCAGGATACGCCTGCGATCTCGTCGCGTGGGACCTCCCGAATCTGCGTTCGCTCCCCTATCGATTCGGCGAAAACCACGTCGCCACCGTGGTCAAGTCGGGACGCGTCGTCGTCGAGAGAGGCCGCTAGGGAGCCGGAAGCCGCTTCGCTAGCATCGGACGCCGCGGTCGGCGGTGATGGAGCGTCCGATGAAACTGGTCGAATGCGTGCCGAATTTCTCCGAAGGTCGTCGTCCCGAAATCGTCGCGGCGATCGTCGATGCGGGCGCCCGCGTCCCCGGCGTCACCGTTCTCGGAGCCGAGAGCGACCGTGATCACAACCGAACCGTGGTGACCCTCGCCGGAGCCCCGGACGCGGTGGCGGAAGCCGCGTTCCGGATGACGGCGGAGGCGCGTCGCCTCATCGACCTCAATACCCATGAAGGGGCCCACCCCCGCATGGGGGCGACCGACGTGATTCCCTTCATCCCCCTCCGCGACGTCACGATGGACGATTGTGTCGCGCTCGCGAAGCGACTCGCCGAACGCATCGGTCGCGAACTCGACATCCCGTGTTTCCTGTATGCGGATGCCGCCTCCGTCGAAGAACGCCGCTCGCTTCCGAAGATCCGAGAAGGTGGTTTCGAAGGTCTTCGGACGCGTATCGGCTCCGACCCGACACGAATTCCCGATTTCGGTCCACACGCGATCCACCCCACCGCCGGATGCACCGCCGTCGGCGCCCGATTCTTCCTCGTCGCCTACAACGTCAATCTCGGAACGACCGATCCGGGTTTGGCGAAATCGATCGCTGCCGACCTGCGCGAGTCGGGCCGCAAGGTGAAGACAACCGCCGCCGACGGCAGCGTCCTCGAAACCGTCGTGCCGGGTAAGTTCAAGAAGCTTCAGGCCGCGGGCTTCGAACTCAAAGAGCGCGGGTTGACGCAGGTGTCCATGAACCTGCTCGATTACCGCGTCACCTCGGTGGCCGACGTCTACGCGGAAATCGAGAAGCGCGCCGCCGAAGCGGGCGTCGCGATCGTCGAGAGCGAACTGGTCGGACTTCTCCCCCGCGAAGCGCTCCTGCATACCGCGACCGAACGCGTGAAACTCTGCGGGTTCAAAGACGAGCAGGTGATCGAACATCACCTCGACCGCGCTCGCGACGACGCCTTCACGTGCTTCGATCCGTTCCTCGATGCGCTCGCCTCCGGTGCGCCGACACCGGGAGGCGGATCCGCCTCGGCGCTCGTGGGTGCCCTCGGTGCCGCGCTCGGCGCGATGGTCACGAATCTGACGATCGGCAAGAAGAAATTCGTCGCCGTCGAATCCGACATGCTCGCCGCGCGCACGACGCTTAAGGACGCGGTCGCCGCCTTGCGGGCGGGCGTCAAGGAAGACGCTCTCCTCTTCGACCGCGTGATGGCCGCCTACAAGTTGCCGAAGGCGACGCCCGCGGAAGAGGCGACTCGAAAAGCCGCCGTCGAAGAAGCGACGTTGATCGCCGCCCACGGACCGTTCGGCCTCATGAAGACCGCGGCCGCGACGCTTCCGACCCTCCTCGAAACCGCGGAAAAAGGAAACCCCGCCGCCGCGTCCGATGCCGCCGTCGGCGCGTTGCTCGTGCGCGCGTGCGTCGAAGGCGCCGCGTACAACGTCATGATCAACGTCGGCCAGATGAAGGGACATCCGGAAGCCGACGGTCTCGCCGCGTCGACCACGGCCTTGCGCGCGGATGTCGCGACGCGCACGCAGGCCGTGCTCGACGCCGTCGACCGCCGTATCTGAAAAAAACGGCCGGGCTTTCGCCCGGCCGCCGCCGCGAGGTCCCGGAGGGAAAGACCTCAGAGGTGCACGCGGAAACCGCTGCTCGTGCAGAGGCCTTCCTCGGCGCCCGGCGAGAACACACCCCACTGGCCGCAGAACGTGAGGCCGGTGAGCCACGGAAGAGGTTCGATGTAGATCAGAGCGCCGACGATGCCCGTGGACGGCACCGGGAGCATGTCTCCCGACATGACGATCGACGTCGCATCGAGGTAGAAGCGCTTCAGGTGCGTCAACGGAACGTCGTCCGCGTTCCACGCGAGCGTGAGCACCGCGACGTCACCTTCCGAAAGATCGGCGAGGCCCGTCGGGAACCACGTGTCGAGAAGCGGAGCGGCTTCCGCGGTGACGCGGGGTACGAGTCCGTTCGAGCACGGCGTTCCGAACCCGTAGGTTTCGAGCCACGGGAACTGCACGCAGACGAGCGTGTCGATCAGGCTCTGCGGATTCCCGTCGACCGCTTCGATACCGATCGCCGTCCAGTCGTTCACACGGGTCGTGGTGCCCTTGATGAACGCGGGGTCCGCGATTTGCACCACGCGTTCCGAAACGTGACCGATATCGGTGAACGCCGTCATCGACGTATCGAGGTTGTGCTGAATCACCGTCCTCGAGTTCACGGCGACCAACGCGACGGCTTCCACGCCGAACGTATGCACCGTCGCCGTGAAGGGCGTGCCGAAGCCGCCTTCGGTGATGACGATACCGTCGTCCCCGGAACCGCTCGTGCCGTCGACACCCGCCGAAATCCAAGCAACCTTGCCGGGCGCCATGACGACCGGAGGAAGAGAAACGTCCGCACCGAGCAGACCGACGCCTACCTTGTGCGCCGAAGGAATCTCGCCCGCACCGATGTTGTCGACTCGACGGATCTCATCGTCCGACGTGTGGAAGAGACCGTCGCGGCCCGTGGTGGCGTACGCCAAGGAATCGGCGTCGAGCGCGACCGGCGACGTCGTGAACACGGCGTTGCGACCGAAATCCGACGCCCGCGAACCCGTGTAGGAAATGCGCGCGCCCGAAGCGAGTCGCGACGCGATGACGAACGACGCGCCGATGGGATTGGTCGTCCGCGACGCCGGGGAACCGAAAACGACCGATTCACCGACGACGAGCGGTTCACCCGTGCCGCTGATCGGTTCGAGACCGCAGCCCGCCTTCGTGAATCCGAGAGCGAAACCCGTCGCGCCGCGATTCAACGACACGACGACGTCGTCGGCGGTCGCGAACACGCCGTCGGGTCCGGTGGCACGGCATACGGCGGCATTCGC
>CAIWVZ010000192.1 GCA_903916245.1 uncultured Planctomycetota bacterium
CCCCCTCGGAATCGCCGGGTTCTGCAGCCTCGGCGCCATGTCCACGCGCAACGATCATCCCGAATCCGCCAGCCGTCCGTTCGATCGCGATCGCGACGGTTTCGTGATGGGTGAGGGTGCCGCCATCCTCGTGGTCGAAGAACTCGAGCACGCCCGTCGACGCGGCGCACGCATCTACTGCGAACTCGCCGGATTCGGCGCGACGGCGGACGCGTATCACATCACGGCTCCCGCCGCGGGCGCCGAAGGCGCCCAGCGCTCGATGCGGCTCGCCATGGCGGATACGGGCATCGCCCTCGACCACGTGGACTACATCAACGCTCACGGAACGTCGACCCCGATCAACGACCCCAACGAATCGGCCGCGATCAAGGCCGTGTTCGGTGATCGCGCGAAGAAGATCCCCGTGTCCTCGACCAAGTCGATGATCGGCCACCTTCTCGGCGCCTCGGGGGCTGTCGAAGCCGCGGTCTGCGCTCTCAGCATTCATCGCGGTGTGATTCATCGCACGCGAAATCACGAGAATCCCGATCCGCAGTGCGATCTCGACTACGTGCCGGAAGGGACCCGCACGGCGAAGATTCGCGCCGCGATTTCGAACAGTCTCGGCTTCGGCGGGCACAACTGCACGCTCGCGTTCCGTCGCGTGGATTGACGCGGACGGGGGAGGGATCCCGCTTTGTCCGACACCGTTTCGGTCGAATTCCTGCGCCGTCGCGGTCAGGCCGCGTTGGCGGATCATCTTTCGGCGCTCGGTTCCGAGGATCGTCGTCGCCTCGAGGCCGAGTTGGCGACCGTAGACTTCGATCTGCTCGAACGTCTCATCGAGTCGACCCGTCTGCCCGCGCCGCCCGCTCCCGAGCGCATCTCGCCGCCCGCGGTCGTCGTCAAGGGAGCGCACCCCGACGTCGACGCACGGGCGCGGGCGCTCGGTGAAGCACTGATCGAACGCGGCGGGGTTGCCGCCGTCATGGTGGCCGGAGGCCAAGGATCCCGGCTCGGACATCCGGGGCCGAAGGGCACGTTCCCGGGCACGGCGATCCGAAGGAAACCCTTGTTCCGGGTGTTCGCCGAGAAGCTCGCCGTGGCGTCGCGACGCCGGGGACGCCCGATCCCCAGGTGCATCATGACCAGCGAAGAAAATCACCGAGACACGGTGACCTTCTTCGAAGCGCACCGGTACTTCGGGCTCGATCCGAGCTCGGTTCACTTCTTCACGCAGGGCATGCTGCCCGCCGTGACCCCGGACGGAGCCCTCGTCCTCAAGGACCGCGCGTCGCTGTTCCGAAGCCCCGACGGGCACGGCGGGACGTTGAGGGCGCTGCGTCGCAGCGGTTTGCTCGACACCCTCGCGTCGAACGGGGTCGAGCACCTTTCGTACTTTCAAGTCGACAACCCTCTCGTCGACGTGATCGATCCGGTATTCCTCGGCCACCACCTGCTCGCTCGCAGCGAATTCTCGTCCAAGTCGGTTTCGAAGGCGGGCCCCGACGAAAAGGTCGGCGTGTTCGCGGTCGCGGACGATCTGCTCACGGTCATCGAATACAGCGACTTGCCGGCTCGACTTCGCGAGGCCGTGAATCCCGACGGAACCTTGGTGTTCTCGGCGGGAAGTATCGCGATTCACGCCATCGCCTTGGATTTCGTCTCGCGCATCACCGACGAAGGTCTCGATCTCCCGTTCCATCTCGCCCGCAAGAAGCTCGCCGTGACGACGCCCGACGGCGCATCCGCCTCGGTGGACGGCATCAAGTTCGAAACGTTCGTCTTCGACGCCTTGGTCCATGCGGCGACCCCGCTCGTCATGGAGGTCGTTCGCGAACACGAATTCGCCCCGATCAAGAACGCCACGGGCGTCGATTCCGCGGAAAGTTCGTCCGCACTCCAGTCGGCGTTGTTCGCGTCGTGGCTCGACGCCGCCGGATGCCGTGTCCCGCGCAACGCTTCGGGGGCGCCTTTGTATCCGATCGAGATTTCGCCCTTGTTCGCGGATTCCGCCGACGCGTTGCGGCGGCGTCTTTCCGCACCGTTGCGCATCGACGGTCCCACTTATCTCGGAGATGCCGAGTGACGCGTCGCACCGTCGCGGTGCTGATGGGGGGCACGAGTCCCGAACACGGCGTATCGCTGAAATCCGGCGCGACCATGTGGCGCGGTCTCGCTTCGGCGGGACATCGCGTACTACCGGTCGTGGTGTCGCGGGACGGGCTGTGGAATCTGCTCGACGCCTCGGTGTTGCCCGAGCAACTCCCGTCGGAAGCGCCCGGTGCGCCCGCACTGCCGCATCGACGCGGCGACGCGCTCGCCGTAACGGCGCTCCTCAAGGCGGAAGCGGTGGACATCGTGATGATCGGGCTCCACGGTCCGGGTGGAGAGGACGGATCGATTCAGGGGTTCTTCGAGGTCGCGGGAATTCCCTACACGGGGCCCGGGATTCCTTGCTCCGCCGTCGCGATGGACAAGTTGTGGTTGAAGCGTCTCCTCAAGGCCGAGGGGCTCCCCACTTCGGAGTGGATCGAGTTTTCCGACGACGAGATCCGCGGCGGCGATATCGACGCTCTCGCGCGTAAGGCCCACGCATGGGTCGTCTCCGCGGGCGACTATCCGGTCGTCGCCAAAGCGCGGCACCTCGGCTCGTCGTTCGGTGTCGCATTCGTTCCCGACGCGGCCGCGCTGCACGGGGCGCTGGCCACCGTTTTGGCGGCGCGCGACGGGCTGTTCATCGAACGCGGGATTCGCGGCACGGAAGTCTCCTGCGGTGTCGTCGGACATGGAGCCTCGGCCGTCGTGTTGCCCGCCGTCGAAATCGTGCCGAAAAACGCGGCGTGGTTCGACTTCGCGAGCAAATACCAGTCCGGCGGGTCTCTCGAGCGGATTCCCGCGGAAGTTCCGCCGGAAACCGAATCCCGCATTCGTGAACTCGCGGGACGCGTCCATGCGCTGCTCGACGCCGAAGGCATCACGCGCACGGACATGATCGTCGACGAACACGGACCGTGGATCCTCGAGACGAACACGCTCCCGGGGATGACCGCGACGAGTCTCGTTCCACAGGAGGCGGCCGCGATCGGTTGGTCGCTCGAACGCCTCCTCGAGACGATGATCGACATCGGGCTCGCGCGGAGCGCTTCCCGCCGCGCATGATCCCGATCGCGCGATTGCGCCTCGTTTGGGTCACCGCGTACGAGAGCGGCCCGGACGACGCGTCGATCGAAGCCGACGCCTGGCATGCGGAAGCCTTGGGCGCCCGAACGGCGTGGCTCAGGCAGCCCGCTTGGAACACTCGGGAGCGCCTTCGGGCGGTCGGCGTGTTGCGTCGACGTGGGTGGACCGTCATCGTCGGACGCGACGTGACCGCAGCGGCGGAAGCGGACGGCATGCAGTGCGGACTCGACGGGCCGTTTCCCGCGTCTCCCGTTCCCTTCGGCATCAGCGTTCATGCTCCCGAGGAAGCGGCGATCGCCGCTTCGCGCGGGGCGTCCTGGTTGGTCGCCGGACCGGTGCGGACCACCCGCAAAGAGGGAGGCCCGGTCGCGGGCCGCGGACTCGATTGGCTGCGGCGCGTCACCGCCCTCACGTCGCTCCCGGTGGTCGGCGTCGGCGGACTCGGGCCCGACGACGTCGACGAGGTGGTCGCCGCGGGTGCGGTCGGAATCGCGGGGATTTCCGCCTTCCGCCGACGTTAGACTACGCGCGTGCGGCAGCCGTTTTCCCTTCGCTTGAATACGCTGTTGCGGTCGCTGCGTTGGTGGTTGATCGCGGGGGCGTTGGTGTTTTTCATCGTGGCGGGCGGGCGGCGCATCCGCGTCGACGTCGTCCATGCCGGAGAAACGGGAGTCCTCGGTCCCGGTGCGGAAGGTCGCTTCATCGTGACGTCGCCGACGACGCCGGCCGTCTCGCCGCTTCCTCTTTTCGCGCCCCCGAGGCCGCTTCGGGCCGGCGATCTCGTTCGACTGTCCGACGGAGGCATCGTCGAAATCGTCGCGTTGCCCGGTGCCCGACTCGAGTCGTGGCGGCGTCCCGACGGCGAGTCCGAACTCAAGCGCGATCAGACATTGACGGGAATCATTTTGAATCCCTCGGACTCGGGCGTGCTTCCTCCGCGCCTCGACGAAGGGGCGATGTTGGTGCGTCGATCGCCGGGAGCGGAGGGATTGAAGGTCGTCGCGGTCGCCGACGCGTCCGCGCGCGTGCTGTTCGTCTTGGGGGCATGATGGCGGATGAACTCGAGTTCCATCGATGGCTTCGCGCACGCGCGGAAATCGGCGACGGTGTGGACGTGTCCATCGGGGACGACGGAGCCGTTTGCGCCTTGCCGAACGGCACCCGCATGGTCCTCGTCGCCGACGCGATCGCGGAGGGGAGCCACTTCCTTTCCGACGATCCTCCGGAGCTCGTCGGTCGGAAGGCGTTGGCTCGCAATTTGTCCGACATCGCGGCCATGGGAGCCGTCCCGCTCTACGCACTGGCGACGGCGGCTCTACGACGCGGCTGCCCCGACGACGTGCCGCGGCGCATCACGACGGGGATGCTCGAGCTCGCGCGGGAATTCGGCGTTCGACTCGTCGGGGGAGACACGGTGTCGCACGACGGAGGAACCGTTCTGTCCGTCACGGTGGTGGGTTGCATCGCCCCGGGCGCGGCGATTCTTCGTTCCGGCGCCCGTCCGGGAGACGTGGTCGTCGTCAGCGGTCGCCTGGGGGGCTCGTTTCCGCATCGACACCTTCGATTCACGCCCCGAGTCGCCGAGGCACGGACCCTTCTCGACCTCGGTCCGCCGAGCGCGATGATGGACCTCTCGGACGGTATGGCGTTGGACCTCAAGCGCTTGTGCGAGGCGTCGGGAGTCGGCGCGGACATCGATGCCGCGTCGATTCCGGTGCACGGCGACGTGGATCCCGGTCCTGAGACGCTTCGGCACGCCCTCGAGGACGGCGAGGACTACGAGTTGTTGTTCACGATCGCCCCGGAAAAGTGGGAAATCGTGAAGGCGGCTTGGCCCCACGAAGTGCCTCTGACGGCCGTCGGCCGGGTGACGTCCGGCGCGCTTCGACTTGTTTCCGGGGGCGGGCTCGGAGTACCTTGGCCCCGTGGCGGACATGTTCACACCTGACATCCCGATCGAAGGCGTCGACGCGATGCTCCTCGCCGGAGCGGCCTTCGCGGGCCGCCTGCAAGCCGGTGATCGGGTGTATCTCCAAGGACCGCTCGGAGCGGGAAAGACCACGTTCGTCAGGGGAGTCGTCCGCGGCCTCGGTCACCCCGATCCGCGAGAGGTGGCCAGCCCGACATTCGCCCTCCATCATCGTTACGAAGGCGGGCGGCTCCCCGTCGACCACCTCGACCTCTACCGTCTCCCCGCTCCCGTGGACCTTTTCAGCGAAGGGCTCGACACGGTGATCGAGGATCGGGACGCGGTGACGTTCATCGAATGGCCCGAGCGTCTCGAAGGCTTTCCCGCGGGCGCTCGTTGGTTGTTGCGGATCGATGCACCTTCGGAAGACCGACGCACGATCACGATCGACGTCGCGCCGACATTCGGCGCGACCGGAGAACGTCAACATGAACCACGACCGTGAATCGTCCGTTCATGGGAGGGATGCCGTTTCCGACGAAGCGCTGATGCGCCTCGCCGCGGCGGACGATGTCCTCGCGTTCGAAGCGCTCGTCCATCGCTACCGAGCGACCCTCGTGACCTATCTGTCTTGGCTTTCGGGGGATCGCCATCTGGCGGAGGACGCCGCGCAGGAGATTCTCGTGAAACTGTGGACGGCACGTTCCCGGTACCGACCGGAGTCCCGCTTCCGCGGTTTTCTCATGACCATGGCTCGGAACCATTGGATCGACCTCGTGCGCTACCGGGAGTGTCGCCCGGACATCGCCCCCGAAACCGCGGAAGGGCTTCTCGATCGCATTCCTAACGACGGCTCCGGTCCCGAAGATGCGGCGCGCAACGGTGAACGCTTGCGCGCCTTGGCCCGCGCCGTCGGGACGCTTTCCGAGGAACATCGCGAAACGTTCATTCTTTCTTGCGTCGAAGGATGGCCTCATGCGGATGTGGCCGCGGCGCTCGGTGTTCCGGAGGGCACCGTCAAGTCGCGGATGCATCACGCCATGAAACGCCTGCGTCTCGAACTCGGGAATCCGGAGCTCCTCCCATGAACGACGAAGGGATGACGCCGGACGACATTCTGCATCTCGCCCGCGGTCTTCGCGTCGATGCGACGCCGGGGTTCACCCGCGACGTCATGACGCGGATCTCGGTCCCCCGGGGGGCGGCGGAACCTTGGTTGGTCGCCCTCGGACGTTGCTCGGCCGTCTACGCGGGACTCTTGGCGGGCGCGCTCCTCGCGGCACTTGTCTTCGGGACTCCTCCTTCGCCGAACTCTCACCCTTCGACGGCGGAAGCTCCCGCCGTCGGCCCCGATCGCCGCTGACGCACTCGGGGGTGCACCAAATGGGGCACCCGCCATGCTCCCGATCACGCCCCGATTCCCGGGAATTGGTTGAATTTCCGCGTTTTCGGGGTCCTCCGACCGCGGATCTCGGGGGAAAATGCCGTGGCCCGCTATTTGCAGAGAGGCTCCGCGAGGAGTTCCCATGCAGGTCGTCATCCAAAACGCGGGTACGGACAGAGGGCGGCGCCTCTACAAGGTGCTGCGCAACGGGTTCGTCATCTTCACCGGGACCCTCGAAGAAGTGAAGCGCTTCCTCTCGGTGCGCGTCGAGAAAATCGAGTCGCGCCGGGCGTTGGAGGAGTCGCTCCTCGCCGAAGCCCGCAAGTCCTGACGACCGCACGGTCGCACGGCGTAGAATGCCGCCGTGCGGCCGCTCCTCGTCTTCCTCTTCGTCCTCGCCGCGTCGGTCGACGCGCAAGCGTCCCGCCCCGGCGTCCGCCGCGGCGGGCA
>CAIWVZ010000193.1 GCA_903916245.1 uncultured Planctomycetota bacterium
CCACGTCGGGGTCCCGCGACGTGATCCAAGGCAAAAACCGCGGAAGCCGGGCGCGGAGCGAATTCACGTTCCAAGTGACGATCTTCACGGCGCCCATGTTACTCGGCTTCGAAAAGTTCGAACGGCGTGCGCTCCGCCGATCCTCGTCGGAGAAATCGAACCGGTTCGCCGCTCACCGAGACCTCGTCTACCGAGAGTCCGCGACGACGAGACAACCGGCGATCATGTCGTGAAGCCCTTGCTTCTTCTCCGTAAAAGCCGCCATGAAGAATCCGATGAGCAGAACGAAGGCGCTGATCAACTTCGCGAAGTGTCGCCCCGCCGCTCGCCAACCACCGATGCGCGCTCCGTTCAGGTCGGTCACCCGAATTCCCAAAAGGCGCTTTCCCAAAGTGGCCTGCCACGGAGACGATTCCATCGCGATGAAATAGACCGCTCCCACCAATCCCGACACTCCGCGGTCGTACGAAAGCAACGTTTCTCCGGCCGCCAAGATCAGGCCGTCGACCAACAGGGCGAACGCGCGTTTCCAAAAACCGGCGAATTCCATAGTGCCCCTTTCATCGTCGACGTCGACCGCGGACGGAACCCGCGGCATGAGGATGGCCATGGTGGACAGACTACACGACAGTCGTCGCCGTGTCTTTGGACACCGAAACACCTTTTTCCGACGGCCTGCGCGGGGCTTCGGAAAGCACTTCGATACCGACGCCGTTCGGCGACGTCGGTATCCTTTCTCCGTGGACGCCGATACCGCCCCGAAAACCTCCGCCCATGCGGCATTCGCCGCGGCGACGGTTTCCGCCGCCGCCTTCGCGGCGTTCATTCTCGGCGCGCACCTGCAGCCGGACCTCGGGCCTCGATTCGAACTTTCGGTCGCCGACTTCGCGAATTGGAACGTCGCGACGTTCGCGACCGCGATCGTCGGAGGTCTCGCGATCGGACGAATCGCCCGTCGACTCGGTACGCGCGTCGCGCTGGGTGCGGTGCTTTTCGTGGCGACCGTCGGCATGCTGTTGATCGCGAGCGCGGACTCCGCGACGGCCGCCTTCGTGGGGCGCCTCGCCGCCGCTTTCGCGTTCGGTGGCACGTGGGGCACGACGCAATCGGTGGCGTCGGCCGCGGCATCCGCCGACGCACGCGCGCGCGCCGCAGGCATCGTCCAGACCGGCCCTCCCGCCGGCTCGGCGTTGGCTGCCGCGATCAACGCGTGGATCGGACCCGCGTCGACCTCCGTGTCGGGCATCGAAGCCTTCCGCGGATCCGCGCTCGGCGTCGCCGCGCTCTGCGTCGTTGCGACCGCAGCCCTCTTCCTGATTCCGCGCACGATTCCGACCTCGACGCCCGCGGCGAGCGTCGCGACCGGCACGGGCTTCAATCGACGCGGCCTGATCGTCGGCGGGGTGGCGCTCGCCCTTCAGATGGCGGCGTACTGGTGCTCGTTCGCATGGCTTCCGCAACACTTGGCCATCGAGCGCGGACTGCCGCGAACCGAGACGGGGACGCTTCTCGTCGTCGTCGCGCTGTTCCAAATCCTCGGCGATGTCCTCGGAGGTCGTGCGGTCGCGCGATACGGGACGCGGGCGGTATTCACGACGGGAAGCCTCGCGGTCGCCGCGGGGTTGTCGATGACGGCGTTCGCCTGGCCCATCCTCGCATCGACCGTCGGCGGCGTCGGCGCCGCTCTCGCGGCGACGGGGCTCGGCATGGGACTGTGGGCGGCATTCGCACCGATGTTCGCCCAACACATCCCCGAATCGAATCGCGCCGCGGGACTGTCCACCGTCTACAACGTCGCACGGCTCGTCCAAATCCCCGCACAGGTCGTTCTCGCCACGATGTACGCGCGCACGGGTTCGCTCGCTTCCGCGCTCGGGCTGTCGGCGGCGTGCTGCGCGCTTTCGATCATTCCGTTCATTTTCGATCACTTAGCTTTTGATCAATCTATGATTTTTGATCATTTCTCTTCTGAAATTTCTTTTGATTTCTGATCATTCTGCTCGTGATCATTCTATTTTTTTTTTGAA
>CAIWVZ010000194.1 GCA_903916245.1 uncultured Planctomycetota bacterium
GCCCACCTATTCCCCCACACCCGCGGAATTCGGCGCGGCTTCCCGGCCCGCCGACGCCCGTACGGAAGGACTGAAGTGAAGGACAACCTGATCGACCTCCTCGGAACGAAACTCCCGGCGGACAAGCTCGCCGACTGCCTCCGCATCGAGGCGGAGTCGGGCCAAACGCTCGACAAGATCATTCTCCGCAAGGGTTTGATGGCGGAAGAGGAACTCCTCGAGATCCTCGCGAAGTCCATGGGCTTCACCTACCGAGCGAATCTCGACGGGATGAAGGCTCCGGAATCGTTCACGAAGCGGGTTCCGATGCAGTTCGCCCGCAATTACACGCTCCTCGGACTCGCGGAGAACAACGGCGTCATGCAGGTTGCGACCTGCGCGCCGTTCGACCTCTTCCCGATGGACGAGGCGGCGTCGATGCTGCGCCTCGAAATCGAACCCGTGCTCGTCCCGCGCATGGCGATCACCGCCGCACTGAACAAGGCGTATCGGCATCAAGCGGACGCGGTCGACGAAGCGATCGAGACGATTCAGGAGGAATCGATCGACGATCTCGCGGGACTCGTCAACGAGACGGAAGACCTGCTCGACGTCGCCAACAAGGCGCCGATCATCAAGCTCGTCAACATGGTGCTGTTCCAGGCGCTCAAGATGCGCACGTCGGACATCCACCTGCAACCGTTCGAGGATCGTCTCCAGATCCGCTTCCGCATCGACGGCGTGCTCTACGACCAGGAAGCGGTGCCGAAGAAGGTTCAGGAAGCCGTCATCTCGCGCGTCAAGGTCATGGGCAAGATGGATATCGCCGAACGTCGCATTCCGCAGGACGGCCGCGCGACGATCAAGATCGGCGACTCCGAAGTCGACGTACGTATTTCGTCGGTGCCGACGAATCAGGGCGAGCGCATCGTGATGCGTCTCCTCGACAAGACGACCAACGTCTACAAACTCGACGAAATCGGCCTGTCCGGCGACCACCTTCGCAGCGTGCGCCGTTTCAGCCAGCTCGCCCACGGAATCGTGTTCGTCACCGGCCCGACGGGATCCGGAAAGACGACGACGCTCTACGGCATGCTGTCGGAAATCAACAGCGCCGAAAAGAACGTCATCACGATCGAAGATCCGATCGAATACCACTTGGCCGGCATCAGCCAGATTCAGGTGTCGAACAAGAAGGGCCTGACCTTCGCCGCCGGTCTCCGCTCTCTCCTGCGTCAGGACCCCGACATCATGATGGTCGGCGAAGTCCGCGACGAAGAAACCGCGCGTATCGCGATTCAGGCGGCCCTTACGGGCCACTTGGTGCTCTCGACGCTGCACACCAACGACTCGGCGGGCGCGGTCACCCGTATGCTCGACATCGGGATCGAACCGTATCTCGTCGCGTCGTCGTTGATCGGAGTCATCGCGCAGCGCCTCATCCGCGTCATCTGCAAGGAATGCAAGGTCGCGATCGATCCCACGCCGGACGACCTCGCGCTCATGCAGGAAGTGAAGATGAAGGTCTCCGACCTGCCGGGCGGCAAGTTGATGAAGGGTCGCGGGTGCGACGCGTGCTTCAACACCGGGTACACCGGCCGTACGGCGATCTATGAAATCCTGAAGATCACCGACGAAGTCCGCGAGCACGTCGTCAATCGCGCGAGCGCCTCGCTCATCAAGCAGGCGGCTCTTCGCGGCGGGTTGATCACGCTGCGCGGCGACGGATTGGCCAAAGTCAAAGCCGGCGTTTCGACGCTCGAAGAAGTGCTGCGCGTGACGCAGCTCGACATGGAGTGATCGATTGCCCATCTACGAATACAAGGGATTCGACCGGAGCGGCGCCGAACGATCGGGAATCGTCGACGCCGACTCGCCGCGCGACGCGCGCGTCAAGCTGCGCAACGACGGCACCCACGTCACCGACATCAAGTTGATGGACGACGGCAAGGGCGGGAAGGGCGCCAAGGGATCCAAAGGGGGCGGACGTCCCAAGTGGACCCTGAAGAGCGTCGACCAAAACGAACTTTGCATCGTGACCCGCCAACTCGGCACGCTCATCCGTGCGGGCATCACGGTCGTCGACGCCCTGAAGGCGATGATCGATCAGGTCGAAAGTCAGGATTTCGAGCGCATCTTCCGCGACGTCCGCGAGAAGGTGACTCAAGGTGAAGGCTTGGCCGACGCCCTCGCCCACCACCCCGATTACTTCAGCGAGCTCTACGTCAACATGGTGCGCGCGGGCGAAGCGTCCGGGCGCCTCGACGAAATTCTCGCCCGCCTCGCGGACTACATCACCCGCGTCAATCGACTCCGCAACAAGGTCACCTCCGCACTCACCTACCCCGTGATCATGATCACGGTCGGCGCCGGCGTGGTCACGATGCTCATGACCGTCGTCGTGCCGAAACTTACCTCGCTCTTCAAACAGGCGGGCAAGACGTTGCCGGGCGTCACGCAGGCGCTCATCGCGATCTCGCACTTCTTCCAAAACTACTGGTGGTCGTTGATCGTCCTCGTCGCCCTCGCGTGGTTGTTCCGTCGCGCCGTGCTCGCCACGGAAGACGGCCGCCTGCGCTACGACCGTTGGCTCATGAAGCTGCCGGTCGTCGGCGAACTGATCCGCAAGCAGGCGATCAACCGATTCGCGACCACGACGGCGATCCTTCTTCGATCGGGCATCCCCGTGCTCGAAGCGATGGACATCGTGAAGAAGGTCGTGCAGAACGCCGTGATCGCGAAGGCCCTCGAAGAATCGCGCACCGCGATCATCGAAGGCTCCGACATCGCCACGCCGCTGATGCAGTCGGGGGCTTTCCCTTCGATGGTCGGCTACATGATCAAGACCGGTGAGCAGTCCGGGCAACTCGACGAGATCCTCGAACGCATCTCGCAGGCCTACGACGAGGAAGTGGAAATCACGACGCAACGCCTCACGGCGGTGCTCGAACCCGCGATCCTCGTTGTACTTGCGGTCGTGGTAGGCTTTGTCGTCGTGGCCATCGTGCTGCCGCTCTTGCAGATGACCTCCATGTCCAAGGGATGAAACGGACTTTCCCCGGAAGAGCCCGCCTCCCTGAACCGTAAACCCCTCATTCCTCCGGTCTCTCCCGGAGTCCCACCCTCATGAACGCAACCAAGACCTCGTCCCGTCGCCGCACCGACCGCGGCTTCTCGCTTCTCGAAGTGCTCATCGCGGTCGCGATCATCGCCCTCGTCGGCGGTGTGGCGGCCTTCAACCTCTTCCCGCAGTTCTTCAAGGCGCAGCGCGACAAGGCGGCCATGGACATCGGCGTGATCGAACAGGCGATCAGTTCCTGGCGCCTCGATCACAACGGCGCCCTCCCGGACAGCCTCGACCAACTTTGGACGGAAGGGCCGAACGGCGAAGCGCCGAAGCTCGATCCCGACAAGCTCGACGGCGGCAAGTTGCTCGATCCCTGGGGTAGCGAGTACGTCTACAACAAGATCAGCACGATGAAGTTCGAGATCATCTCCTACGGCGCCGACAAGGCTCCGGGTGGAGACGGCGACAACTCCGACATCTCCTCCATCAAGAACAAGTCGGGCAACTGAGCCCGCATCGGCCATGACTCGGCGATCGTCACGCAACGGAACTCACGGGGGCTTCAGCCTCCTCGAAGTTCTGTTGGCGTTGGCGATCATCATGACGTGCGCGTCGGTGCTGTTCGTCGACTACTCGGGCGCGACGGCGAACGAACGGCTCAAGTCGGCGGCGCGTCGCATCGCGGGAAGCCTCGGCCAAGCCCGTTCCACCGCGGTGACGCGCCGGCTCCCGGTGCGGTTCCAAGTCGAATTCGACAAGCAGCAGTACCGCTTCGTTCCCGATCCGCCCCGGTCGCCGTGGCTCGAGTACGTCGACCCCGAGACCGGCGCGATCATGACCGAACGCGACATCGCCGAGTGGGACGAGAGTTACCCCTGGGAAGATCTGCCGAGCAACATCTTCTTCTCGGACATGGCGATTTCCCCGAAAGAAGTCTTCGATAAAGGCCCCGTCACGGTGAATTTCCACCCGGACGGCACGGTCGATCCGTTCGTCCTTCATCTGAAGACGACCGAAAACACGTGGGCCAGCATCACGATGAACGGGCTCACGGGCATGGCTACCGCCGACGTCGGCAATCTGGGTTTCGCCGCGGCGACCCAAACCGACTTCAACAGCGTGATGGCGAACAAGGCCCCGGGCACCGGAACGACGGGCAACCGTCAATCCGCGAGCGAGGGGGCTTCGGCGTCGGGAAGCGGCAACAACACGCCGTCGACGGGTGCCGGCGGGACGAACACGCAATCGGGTGGTTCGGGACGGCCCGCGCCGCGAACCGGGAGGGGCGGATGAAACCTCGACGTCCCGACGCCGGATTCACCCTGCTCGAAGTCATGGTCACCCTCATGATTCTCGGGTTCTCGATGGTGGGGCTCCAAGCCAGCCTCGGCACCGCGGTGGATCTCGCGATCGCCACCAAGGCGCAACGCCAAGCCCGCGGCCTGCTCGCCTATCAGATGGGCCAAGTCGCGGTCGGGACTCTGACTCCCGAAGAAGAAGATCCGTTCCCCGACGGTCAAACGGGCAACTTCGAAGACGTCGGCGGCTACCCCGAGGAATACGCCGCGTTCGAGTGGACCATCCGCAAGGAAGAGGTGTCGATCGTCGGCGGCGACGAAGTCGGTATGCAGGAAGCGGGCTTCGTCGCGGGCTCCGACGGCAAGCTGACGCGTCCCGTCGACTCGTTCCGTGCGCAAGCCTCCGCCAACCGCATGGCCGGCGGACGCACCGATGCCGAAGGCACGGGCGGACGCAGCGAAGAGGAACTCGAAACACCCGACGGTCAGTTCAAACAACGGGTCGTCGTCACGGTGACGTGGCGACCCGGCCCCGCCGATCTCGACCGCTCGTGGTCGCTCATCACCTACCTCCCCGTCCCCGACGAGGCGCTCAACTTCGCCGACCAACAAGCGTCGCGCGCGGGTGGACCCGGTGGAGCGGGAGGTCCGGGAGGCGCCGGTGCAGCCGGGCAAAACGGGACCAACGGAGCCCCCGCGGGCGGAACGGACAAGCGATGACGATCCGACGACGCCAATCGGGCTTCACCATGATCGAAGTCCTGCTCGCCATCGCGATCGGCGGCCTTCTGCTCACGATGGTGTTCTCGAGCCTCGACTCCGCGGTGCGTCAGCATCGCGCCGTCAGCGATTACTCGACGCCCTATGCGGCGGGTCCCGCCGTTCTCGACGCGATCGAGGCCGATCTCCGCAACGCCTACTTCTACGACATGCAGGAGAACGACTCCTTCTGGGGAGCCGACGCGGAAATCTCGGGTCGCGAAGCGGACGGGATGTCGTTCATCGCCTGCTCCCTCGGTCACGTCGGCGAGCCGAATCTGCTCTCCGACACGACGTTCGGCTACGAACTCAAACCGCACCCGCGTCGTAGCCCGACGTCGGAAATTCAATACGTCTGCCGTCAAAGCCCCGACGATCGCGCCTACCTCGAATTGTGGCGACGCGAAGATTTCCACATCGACGACGAACCGCACGACGGCGGCATCTATCGCCTCGTGTGGCCGATGGTGCACGCTCTCAAATTCGAATACGTGCGTCGCTCGGCGCCGACCGGTGAACCGACGGGCGGGGGCGGCGGAGCGAACGGATCGTCGTCGTCGAACGGGAATCGCCCCTCGGGTTCGACGCCGGGCGCCGCGGGCGCCACCGCGTTGACGGAGGAAATGCGACAGGACACGTGGCACGCGATCGAGGAAGGCGGGATCCCCCGCGCCGTCATCGTGACGCTCGACCTCTACGCGCGCGAACCCGCCGACCGAATGCTCGCGGGCAAGGAACCTCAGGTCTTCCGATTCCAACGGTGGATCCCGTTGCCTCAAGTCAATCTCACGTCGGACGAGGAGCGCGCGATCGCCAACTGGGACGGTCGACTCCGCGTCCCGACGCCTCCGGTTTCCGGGCGCGGCGTCCGTGATGCGCGCGGCGGCGGCCCGGGCGGCCCCGAGGGCGTAGGCGGCCCGGGTGGAGGTCGCGGCCGCGGTCGCGGCCGCGGCAATCAGGGACAGAACCCGGGTCCCAACGGCGTACCGATGAACGTACCCGCGGGGCAGAACCCGTTCTTCCAAGCTCTGCAGAACCGCGCCCCCCGAGGCAACTCGGGGAACACGACGTTCATCAATCTCTTCTCGCCGCGCTGAGCGCGATCAGCCCTTCGGGCCGATCTTCGAGCGGCCGTTCATGTAGGGCCGCAGACATTCCGGGATGGTCACCGATCCGTCGGCGTTCTGATGATTCTCGAGCAAGGGAATCAGGATGCGCGGCGAAGCGATGACCGTGTTGTTCAGCGTGTGGCAGAACTTGACGTCGCCGTTTTCGTCTCGGTAGCGGAGTCCGAGTCGACGCGCCTGGAATTCGTGGAATCGGCTGGCGGAGTGCGTCTCGCCGTACCCGTTGCGCGATGGCATCCACGTCTCGACGTCGAACTTCTGAACCTGCGGACGACCGAGATCGCCGCCGCAGACGTTCACGACGCGGTACGGCAGTTCGAGCTTCTGCAGGATCGTCTCGGCGTGGCCGAGGATTTCCGCGTGGTACTTCCGGCTTTCCTCGGCGTCGTTGCGACAGAGGATGACTTGTTCCACCTTCATGAACTGGTGGATGCGGTAGATACCGCGGGTGTCCTTGCCGTAGGTTCCGGCCTCGCGCCGATAGCACGACGACCAACCCGCCATACGGATCGGAAGCTGCGACGCGTTCAGAATTTCACCCGAGTGGTACGCGGTGACGGGCACTTCGGAGGTTCCGATGAGCCAACCGTCGTCGCGCGTGATTTGATAAGCCTGCTCTTCCCCACCCGGCAGGTACGCGGTGCCGCGCATCGCGTCTTCATTCACGATGTGCGGCACGATCATCGGCGTGAAGCCGGACGCGACCATGTGGTCGAGGGCGAAACGGAGCACGGCGAGCTCGAGCAACGCGCCTTCGTTCTTGAGGAAGTACGAGCGGCTTCCGGCGATCTTCGCGGCACGCTCGGTGTCGAGGAGGTCGAGCGACGCACCGAGTTCGACGTGATCCTTCGGCGTGAAGTCGAAGACGCGCGGAGTTCCGACCTTGCGAAGTTCCACGTTCTCCGTGTCGTCCTTGCCGTCCGGCACTTCGGGAGCCGGGATGTTGGGGACACGCAACAGGAGCCCTTCGAGTTCGGGCTCGAGCGCCTTCAAGGCATTCTGGCCTTCCGAAACTTGGTCGGAGAGGACTTTGAGTTCGGCGCGCAGAGCCGCCTTCCCTTCGGCGGACAGGGACGGCATCTGCTTCGAGCGGGCGTTCTGCTCGGCCTTCAGGGTTTCGAGCTTGCGACGGATGTCGCGCATCTCGCCGTCGAGGGCGACGAGGCGATCGACGTCCACGTCGATGCGCTTCTTGCGGCACGCGTCCTTGACGACGTCGGGGTTCTCGCGAATGAACTTGGGGTCAAGCATGGTCAGCGCCTTCGGATTTCGCCGGGGAGGGCGCGTACCGCATCGAGGTACGCACGAAGGCCCGCCGCCTCGCGTTCGCCGAAACGGTAGCGGATGCGACGGGTGAGATAAACCCTTGCCTCCGCTTCGGATAGCAACCCGGACGCGGCGGCTCGACGAGCCATCTCGGGGATCCTCTCGAGACCCCGATCGCGCGCGCGATCGAGAGCGTCTTCGAGAATCCCTACCTCCTCGGGGCTCTTTTCGGCAGGAGCGGCCCAAACTCCGAAGACGAAGGGCAAACCCGTCGTTTTTCCCCATTCGGACGCGAGATCGAGGACCGGGTAGCCTTTTTTCGCGAAGGCGAACGCGGGATCCCCGATCACCAACGCCGCGTCGAAACCGGCGTCGAGGGCGGTCGTGGGATCGTGCTCTTCCACCTCGGGGTCGGCACCGTACCCGCGCAGAATGATCTCCGCGAGGCGTTGCGAGGTGCGGCTGCTCGGGTCGACCGCGAGGCGGCGCACGCGACCCGGCGCGGTGGCGAGGGCGACGAGGACCGACGTCACGGGGCCGTCGGAGGCGATGCAGGCGCCGGAGAGCCGACGCACCCCGTCACGGAGGAGTTCGATGGACGAGACGAGGGCGACGTCCGCGTCTCCCGCCGCGAGACGGGACGTCACTTCGGAAGGCACTCCGGTGCGGACGTCGAACGCGTCGTCCTCCGCGAGCGCGTCCCACAGGGGACGCGCGTTGAGGTAGCCGACGACCGACGCCCGAATCGGCGTCAGTCGACGCGTTCCCACTTCGAGCCGATCTTGCCGAGCTTCGGATAGTTGCACTCCATCTGGATCCACACCTCACCGGCTCCCGGCTTCTTCACTTCGAGCACGTGCGGCAACCAGATGAGTTGCGAATCCTTGTTGAAGTCTTCCTTGTCCGGAGCCGCCATTTCCTTGTCGTGGAAAGGCGCGCCCTTTTCGCCGATGCGCATCTTGACCAAAGGACGCACGACGCCGGTTTGGAACCACTCGTATTCCTCGCCGAAGCAGCCGATGACCTTCAGTTCCTTCGGAAGGACGCGCACCATGTCCTCGCCCTTTTCCTTGTAGGTCTCGGCCTTCCAAAGGAAGCGGAATCCCGGCTCCTTGGCCGCGCCGAGTTCGAGCGTGTTCATGCGACCTTCGATCACCCGCATCACCCCCGACCGTCCGGGCGAAATCAGGATCGTCTCGCGCTTCTCGCCGGCTTCGCCGAACGCGAAGTAGCCGGAGAAGAGGCGGTACTCGCCGACCGGAACCCAAAGAGGTTTGTCCTTCGCTTCAAGGACGTTCACGTAGAACGACGCGATGTCGCCTTGGCCGTTGAAGATGAGCGACTGCGGCGTCGACGCGGCTTTCCACTCGATCTTCAGAGGCGCGACCGGACCGTCGTACGGCTTGAAGCGGATGTTCGTGCCGCTCGGGTCGAGCTTCATCTGAAAGAGAAGGCCCTTCAGATAAATGTACTGCGACAGCGGCTGGACGACGGCGTCCTTGCCCTTGCCGACCACGACGCAATCCTTGCCGTAGGACGTGAACGTGCCGTCCGCGTCTTCGTCGTAGATCGCGATGTCGAGACCGTCGAACTTCGTGGTCGCCTGCATGGCGCCCTGCCAACGGAACTGAACGACGCCGCCTTCACGGCTCGCGCGCGCCGCCTGCCCCCATGATCTTGTACTGGTACGGACCCTCGACCATGCGAACGTGCACGTCGCCGACCGTGCCGTCGTTGTACTTGCGGCCCTTGAACGACACGATCTCCGCCTTCTGCGGGATCTTCATCTGCTCTTCGGAGCCCTTGCCCGCGCCGTCCGGGTCGAGCAACACCTTGCCCTTGTCGTTGCGCAGATCGTGCTCGCCGGGGAGGAACGGCAGTTTCGCCTTGTCGCCGCCTTTGAATCCGATCGCCGACCAGAAGTACCAGTGGGCGTTGGTCTGATACCAGGTGGTGAACGCGGGACGCCCGCCGGTCAGTGCGGAGATCTTCGACTTGTCCGCGTCGACCCACTCCAATTTCATCGTGTGGACGTTGGCCGGAGGAGGCAGATTGGCCGGTGCGTTCGCGATCTTCGGAGCTCCCGCCCCTTCCGCCGGAGCCTTCGCGGCTTCTTCGACGCGCGTCTTCCATTTCGCTTTCGCTTCGGCGACGGGCAACGCGACTTCGATGAAATCCTCGCGGAAGTTCCCGTCCTTCGCGGCGCGTGCGGCCTTGTCGAGGAATCCGAACGCGTTGACGAACGCGTTGAACTTCGCGGCCAATCCGACCGCGGCGGCCTTCTTGTACCAGTAGCAGGACTCGAAGTACTCGAGTTTGCCCTTGTGGGCGTCACCGAGATAGAAGCATCCGACCATCTCCCAGTAGACGTCCGGAATCGCCTGAGCCATGCCGATGAACTTCGTGAAGTGCTCGATGACCGGATCCCACGCCTTGTCTTGGCGCTCGCGGTCCGCGCGGCCGTACAACGTCGCCCCCGTGTTCAGTGCTTCGTCGAGTTCCGCCTTCTTGGCGATCGCCTCGGGAGGAAGGCCCTTGAGCCAAAGGAGACGTTCCTTGCAGAAGTCGTCCTTCTGGGTGAGGCTCGACACCTTCGCGAGGGTTTCGAGGAACTTCTCCCGCTGCGTTTTGTCCGCGGCGCGATTGGCCGCCACCGCCGCGCACCACTGCGCCTCGTAGGCGATGAAGGAGAATTTGACCGTGTCGCCGCCTTGCTTCACGAGAGTCTGCATCTCGTTGAAGTTGTCCGCGGCCATGGCCTTCTCGAAGTCACCGATGAATTGATTCACGCGCGCGTCCTGGGCGGGCGCGGCGACGGCGACGACGAGGGCAACCAAAGCGATCGTAAGGGTGCGCATGGAAGTGTTTTACCCGAAGCGTGCGGGCCTCTCTCCCACGATACGGCGCGGGACCTTCGGAGACCCGCGCCCGCGTCACGACTTCGCGTACGCCCGAAGTTCACCTTCGGGACGCCCGGCTCAAGGGGCGTAGCGGGAGAGGATCGACTCGGCGGCCCGGACGCCGTCGAGCGCCGCGGAAACGATCCCGCCGGCGTAGCCGGCCCCCTCGCCGATCGGGAACAGGCCCCGAACCCCTTCGGCGTCGAGAGTGGCGGGATCCCGCGGGATCCGGACCGGAGAGGAGGAGCGCGCCTCGGGGCCCACGAGGACGGCGTCTTCACGAATGAAGCCCCGCATCTGCCGACCGAACGCCGGAATGGCTTCCAAGAGGGCCGCGAGGACGCCCGGCGGCACGAGCGGGCGCAAATCGGCCGGGACCATGCCGTTGCGACAGGATCCCGGCGGGAGCGCTTCCGACCGGCGTCCTGCGAGGAAGTCCGCAAGGCGCTGCCCCGGGACGGCGGGCGTATACCCTACCGCCTCCGCCGCCCGCGCTTCGATGGCCTCTTGGACTTCCATTCCCGCGAACACGCCGTCCCCGGGGAAGTCCTCGGGGTTCAGGGTGGTCACCAAGCCCGAATTCGCGAACCCGGTGTCCTTCGCCGACCAGGACATTCCGTTCGTGTTCATGTGCCCGAGGTCGGAGATCGCGGGAATCACCTCCCCGCCGGGGCACATGCAGAAACTGAAGACGCTGCGCCCCGCACCGTTCGCCGCGACCCGGTAGTCCGCGGGGCCGAGCTTCGGGTGGCCGACCGCCTCCCCCCAAACGGCACGATCGATGAACGGCTGGGGATGTTCGACACGCACGCCGAGTTGGAACGGTTTGCGCACCATCGCGATCCCCGACGCGGCCAACGCCCGCATGAAGTCGCGCGCGGAATGCCCGGGAGCGAGCACGACGGCGGATGCCGGGATCGGACCGTCGGAGGTGTCGACGCCCGCGACGCGCCCGTCGACGACGCGCACACCGAGCGCGCGACAGCGAAACCGGAAGACGCCGCCGAGAGCGAGGATTTCCATTCTCAGGCGGCCGACGACGGCGCGGACGCGGTCGGATCCCAAGTGCGGCCGATAGTGCCACGCCACGGCGTCGACGCCGCTCTTCACGCGGAATTCTTCGAGGACGAAACGCGTTCGCGGATCGCGCGATCGACACGTGAGTTTTCCGTCGGACCACGTGCCCGCACCGCCCTCGCCGAAGAGGTAGTTGCTCTCCGGATCGAACCGACCGTCGCGCACGAGGTCGCGGAGCATCGTCGCCCGCCGATTCATCGCGTCGCCGCGCTCGAGGATGACGGGGCGCATGCCCTGCCGCGCGAGGACGAGCGCCGCGAACAATCCCGCGGGGCCGGCGCCGATCACGACGGGTGGATGTTCGATCGGGACCTCGCCGCGCTGCGGCGGTTTTTCATCGGCGGGGGCTTCCCATCCGACCTTCGGATCGCGTCGAAGTCGATCGGGCGGCCCCGACTCGTCGTTCAAATGAAGTTCGACCGTGTACGAAAGGACGAGTCCGCGGCGACGATCGAGCGAACGACGCACGATCTCGGCGCGCGCGACGTCCGCCTTCGGCACGCCCGCGCGTGCGGTCGCCATGGCGAAGACCTCGTCTTCGGCGACGTCGATGGGAACACGCACTTCGTGAACGACGATCGGCATCGAGCGTCACGACCTCTCTTGGCGTCGGCGCGATTCCCGCTTCAACGTCTCGCGCTCGGATTCCGTGAGGGAAGGAAGCCCGTGCTCGGAAATCTTCGCAAGGATGCGATCGAGTTCCGCCGCTTCGTCGAGCTGAACCCGTCGTTCCGCGTCTTTCACGGCCCGTTCACGACGACGTTTGACGTCGGCGATGTACGGTGCGACGTACGACGGCCAAACCCACGCCATCACGAATCCCGTCCCGGCTCCGAGCAGATGGCAGAAGACGTCCGAGGTGGTCACGCTCCCCGGACGTCCGTGACCGTCGCCCAACGCGGTCATGGCGTCGATGGCTACGTATCCGCCGACGAGCCATCGGATTTTGACCGGGAAGACGAAGAACAGAAGCACCGTGAGTTCCGGCGAGACGACCGCGAGGGCGACGAGCACGCCGAAGATCGCGCCGCTCGCGCCGATCGTTCGGATCCCCTCGTGACCGAGCGCCTGCCAGACGAAGACGGAGAGCGAACCGACGACGCCCGCGACGATGAAGATGCGAAGCGCCGAACGGGCGCCGACGGCGCGTTCGAGCGCAAAGCCGGAGAACCCGAGCAAGAGCAGGTTCCAGATGAGATGCCCGACGCCGCCGTGCAACAGGAGGTAGGTGAAGGGACGCCACAACTCGCCCGACGCGAATCCGTCGACGGTCGTCGCGCCGGCGTCGTGGAAAGCGTCTCCGGCTCCCGGGATGAACACGTTCGCCAAGACCTTGACGACATGCGCCGCCGCGATGACCACGAGCAGGCCGAGCATGAGTCGGCCCTCGCCCGCCGCCGGCAGGTAGTCGCGCGCCCAACCACGATCTTCGAACGCCATCGTCAGTTCGCGTAGAGGTGAGGCTTCAGGACGCCGATGTACGGCAAATTTCTGTAGCGGTCCGCGAAATCGAGACCGTAGCCGACGACGAAGACGTTCTCGACCTCGAATCCGACGTAGTCGGCCCGGACGTCGACTTCGCGACGGGCGGCCTTGTCGAGGAGGACGCACGTTTTCACGTCGGCGGCCCCGAGTCGTTCCCGGAGTTCCGCGGACACCCGAGCGAGCGTACGTCCGGTGTCGAGGATATCGTCGACCAAGAGGACGTGACGACCACGAAGACTCGTATCCGGCATCACGCGGAGCGCGACGTTGCCCGACGACGTCGTCCCTTCACCGTAGGACGACGCCCAAGCGAAGTCGAGGTGCATCGGGACCGAGATCGACCGGATGAGATCGGAGAGAAACACGACGCCGCCTTTGAGGAGCGCGACGACGGTCACGTCCTTGCCCTCGTAGTCGCGTGAAATACGCGCCCCGAGTTCGGCGACGCGGTCGCGGATGCGGCGTTCGTGTACGAGGACGCGGTCGATATCCTGATCCATGGAGTTTTCCCGACTCCGATCGTAGCGCGATTTCCGCATCCTTGGCATCATCCGCCCATGGCAACGTCGATCCTCGGAGCCCCCATCGCCGCGGCCCTCGAAAACGAGGTGACCGCGATCGTCTCGGAACTCGCAGC
>CAIWVZ010000195.1 GCA_903916245.1 uncultured Planctomycetota bacterium
CCACGCCCGCAACCACCATCTGCAATCCGCCACCTGCCGACGACGTCGAGATGTAGATGTCGCAGCCCTCGGGGTCGTCGGGGCCATTGCGGCGGATGATGGTGCCGTCGTCGGCGATGAAGCGCCGTCCGGCAAGCTCGCCGATCTCCGTGAGCGCGTTCGAGACGCCGATCGTGACGTCCGCGAAGGGCTCCTCGACGGTCGTGGGCGCCTCGGCCCGTTGGGTCTGACGCCAAGAATCGCCGATCTTCTCGATGAGAATCGCCTTGGTCGTGGTCGATCCGCAGTCTGTCGCGAGGATGTAGCGCAGCTTCGTGAGGTCGATGGCTGGCTTCGCGGCGTGGCCGTGCGAGGTCATGATCGCGCAGCGTAGCGGAAGCGACGAAGGGCGAGGCGGATGCGACGGCGTGCGCCGTCGACGGCCGACATCGTCCGATCCGGGGATTGGATCCCCGGGCACCCGACCAAACGACCCCAACGACTCCGACGACTCCAACGGCTCGGTGTCGAAATCCACCGGCGGGCCGCCCCGGGCTGAAATCTGCGGGACGCCAACCAGCGCGAGTGCGGCGAGATCGCGCTCGAACGCTTCAATGCCGCGCTCCCTCAGGGCTTCGCGGCGCGCATCGCGGGGGTCACCACGCAGCGGAATCCAAGATGCTCCATCGCCGAGTCGGGCGTCGATGCCATCCGCGCGCTCGGGCGGTAGCTCGCGCAGTAGCTGTCGTTGCAGAGAAAGCTCCCGCCGCGATGAACACGCGACACCGGCGCGTGCGGGTTACGCGGGTCATGCGTCTTTCGCGGGCCGGTCGGGTTTGCGGTCACTGCGCCCGGGGCTAGCCCGGCCACCCGCTCCCCGTACGCCCGTTCGCTGTAGAGATCGAGGCACCACTCCCACACGTTGCCTGCCATGTCATGAAGCCCGTAGCCGTTCGCCGGGTACGTGCGTACCGGCGCCGACTTCACGAAGCCGTCGAACGCCAAGTTCCGCCACGGGAAATCCCCCTGCCAGATGTTGCAGCGCCACGCCTTTCCGGCGCCCGGATCAACCGGATCATCGCCCCATGCGTTCACGCGGCCGTCGAGCCCGCCCCGCGCGGCGAACTCCCACTCGGCCTCGGTGGGCAAGCGCTTCCCGGCCCACTTGCAGTAGGCGATCGCGTCGTCGAAGGCGACGTGCACGACGGGGTGGTCGTCCTTTCCTTCGATCGAACTGCCGGGGCCTTGCGGATGCCGCCAGCACGCACCGGGCGTCCAGCGCCACCACTGCGCGAAATCCGACTGGTCGACCGCACCCTCCGTCTGATGAAAGACGAGCGACCCGGGCACGAGCATCTCGTCGGGCGGCTTGGGTGTCCCGGGCGCCACCTGCTTCTTCAGCTCCTCCCATTCGATGGGCCGCTCGGCGATCGTCTTGTAGCCGGTCGCGTCGACGAACTTGCGGAACTCCGCATTCGTCACCTCGGTCGCGTCCATCCAGAAACCGTCGACGCGCACCCGGTGCACCGGGCTCTCGTCGGGCCGCGCGAGCGGGTCGGTCGAGCCCATCGAATACTCGCCGCCGGGAATCCACACCA
>CAIWVZ010000196.1 GCA_903916245.1 uncultured Planctomycetota bacterium
CGTAGCGGGGGGCCGTGGTTCCCGCGCGGCAAGCGAACTCCCATTCCGCTTCCGTCGGGAGTCGAAGGCCCGCTCGGCGGCTCCACGCGGCGCACGCCGTCCAACCCGCGGTCGCGGGCGTGTCCGGGCCGGCCTCGGCGGCTTCGCGTTCTCCACGCACATCGACGGCGGTCGAAGTGATCGAAAGTTCACCGTTCGGACCGGGCTCGGCGACGACGTCCGCTTCCACTGGTTTTCCGCTCGCGTCGCGGAATTGGGCGCCCGCACGCACGCGCACGCCTTGCGTTCCGGGGGGCGCGACTTCCACCGTCACCACGCCGCCGTCGCGTTCGACTTCCCGTGCTTCGATTTCGACGCCCTCGAGGGAGCGGAGCGTGATTCCTGTACCCGCCGGGGATGATCGTCCGCGACTCTCGGCCGCCGCCACCGAAGAGAGGGCGTTCCATTCCTTCCGCGTGACTTCACGGCGACCGAGGTAGAAGGGCTCGGTCAACGTCACGTCGTGGGCGGGCAGTTCGTTCGCCCACGCGTCGGCGTCGTCTTTGCCGCGCCCCATTGAAAATCGTCCCGGAGGCACGAGCAACATCTCGATGCCCGTTCCGCGATCGCGGACGCGCCACGGAAGTCCCGTCTTGACGATGGCCTCGCGGAGCGCCGCGTCGGTGACGACGGCGGGGTCCGGTGCCTTTTCGAGGACATCCGCCCAATCGAGGGACGAAGGTTTTTTCGGCGCCTTGGGAGTGATCGGCGTCGGTTGCGAGGGGGCTTCGGGCGCGACGGGCGCCGGGGGAGCGATGGCGACAGTGTCGGTCGAAGAAGCGCCGACGGCCCCGACCGGACCGAGTGCGGCGAGCGTTCCGGTTTTCGGACTGTTCTTCTTGAACTTCGCGTACCAGACGCGGTCGAGTTCGTCGATGCGGGCCTTGAGACGGTTGCGCATGGATTCGCGGCGCGAGCGCCCCGTTTCCGGCATGACGAGCACACCGCTGCGGATCACGGGAACGACATCCTCCGTGATGCGGAGGCCGAGTTCGTAGACGGCGATCGCCGCGTCGTCCTCGAGAGAGTCGGCTTGGGAAAGCGTGTCTCTGAGGACCCAGCAGGCGTGGAAGGCGGCGCTTGCTCCGGCGGCGAGATCCTTCACTTCGGATTCCCGGTACGACTGCGAAGCGATCGACGTGTTTTCGAGTTCCGGCGGTACGAGCACGCGATCGATGACGTGGACGACGCAGCCTCCGATTTCGACGTCGCCGACGAGGACCTGCGCCCGGAACGACTCCTCGTCGTTGCGGCTTCGGCGAAGCGTGTAGACGAACACCATGCCGTTCGCCAACACGTCGAGGACGAAACGCCCCTTCTCCCGCGAGATCATCGTCGGGCCGCGATCGCCGTCGTCGTCATCGAAACTCCACGCCTGAATTTCCGGAATCGCATGCCAGTCGATCAACGTCCGCAGCGACGCGCGATTCGCCGGCGCGAACAGCGCGGTCCGTTCGGCGGTCGTCAACCGATCGAACGCCGCGTTCGTGGGGACGAAGACCGTCCAATTGCCGTCGGGGCTGGGTTTCGCCCAGTCTTGATCGGCGCCGGCGGCGGCGACGGCCGCGAGGAACGTCGAGAAACGTCCGTCGGGAACTTCCCGCAGCGCATCGAGAAGGCTCGCGGGCGTGCGTTCCTTCATCGCCAACTTCATGCGTTCATCGGTCCGAGAAACTCGGGGGACGACGACGCGATCGATCACGTGGATCACGCCGTTCGCGCAGGCGATGTCGGCGCGAACGACTTTCGCCTCACCGAAGCGAAATCCCCGGGAGTCCGCGGCGATCGACTCGCGATCGCCTTTCGCGGTCCGCGCGAGTTGTGGTTCGGTGATGTTGGCGATCTCGTAGGACAAGAGGCGTCCCGGAACGACGTGGTGCGAGAGAACGTCCCGCAAACGGTCGCGATTTTCCGGGAGAAGCAGCGATTGCAGCGTTCCTTCGGGGAGTTCCGCGAACGCCAGTTCGGTCGGTGCGAAGACGGTGAAAGGACCCGACCCTTTCAGCGTGTCGACCAGTCCGGCCGCTCGAACCGCCGCGACGAGCGTTTCGAGTTTTGCGGCGACGGCGGTGTCGACGATATCCGACGTCGGGATCGGGGGGCCCTGCGGACGCCGGCCCGTGTTCGGTGACTGGGGGAGGGCGGCGGCCGTGACGACGGAAGCCGAGAGGGCGACGGCGAGAACGACGGAAAGAATCGATCGCATGCGGAGTGTCCCCATCCGTCGTGGCCGACGGCTGATGCGCGGGGACCGGAGTTCCTTGGATGGGTGCCTCGCGGTCCCGCCGCGTTTCGGGACCATACGGATCGAAGCGCGCACCCTTTTCAGTGTGTGGACGATTTGGTCGATTTTTTTGGGGGGGCGTGAGACAAAACATTGAGGGATTTGACCGGGTTTGGGGCCCCCTCTCATCGGCCGAGGGGAGCCCGGAGC
>CAIWVZ010000197.1 GCA_903916245.1 uncultured Planctomycetota bacterium
CTACGAGCAGGCGGTCGGTCATCTCCTCAAGGTGCGCGCGGCCGACGCCGAGTTCCAAAAGGACTGGATCGCCAACACCCTCGAACGTCTCGAAGCTTTGGCGAAGAACAAAGTCCTTCGCGACGAACTCGATCGCGCCCGCCAGCAGGCGATGTTGAATCAATTCGACAAGGCCGCGTCCGCCCTCGACGAAATCGAGAAGCTGCCCGACGTGCCCGCCGGAATCCGCGCCGAGATCACCACGTATCGCGAATCCTTCGCGAAGAAGCGCTACGAGTACTTCCGTCGCATCGTGGCGAACGAATACGACCTCGTGCTGAAGAACAAGATCCGCGCGTTGTCCCGCGACGAGAAACTGACGATCGACGAAGCCCGCAGGAAGCTGCGTTCGGAGATCCACAAGGAAGTCGTCGCCGATCTCGCGGCCCGCCACAAACTCGACCCGAAGAACGAGGTCGAAAAGATGTGGGAAGATCGCCGTTGGCACGCGACGCGTTTCGCGATGTACGGGTCCGGCTCGTTCGTGATCCTCGGCGTCGCCAAGCAGGCCCAACAGCTTCAGGCCGAAATGCAGCGTGCCATGGCGCAGGCCTACGCGCAGCAGGCGCGCCAACAGGGGCGCAACGGGCAACAGGCGGCGCCTCCGCAGGATCGCTTGCCGAAGCCTCCCACCAAGGAAGAGTGGTGGACGCGTTCCCAATCGTCCGAGCGCGAGCAGTGGATGATGGCATTCTGGGCGGAGAACGCCAAGAAGGTCGAGGTCACCGGCGAGAAGTGGGAAGACTGCGAGCGCTGCGGCGCGAAGGGCTACATCCAGTTCTCCGGATCGCAGGGCGACGTCCTTCGCGCGGTTTGCCCGCGCTGCCAAGGGCACATGCGCGACCGCGGCGTTTCCTACAAGTGACGCGGATTCGGTTCGGCGTGATCGCGGCCGCGATCGTCCTCGCGGCCTGCAACCCGCAGCGCCCCGCGCCGCTCGCGGCCCCGGTCGTCACCATGACTTCGACTTCGGTCGAAGTGCTGCCCGCGCCGAGCGCGCCGCCGACGGCGGCGCCGCTCGCGACCTCCGGCGGCAAGCCCGTCGCGCGCGTCGGAGATCGGGTCTTCACCGGCGACGACGTGGTGCGGCATCTGTTCCGCACTCAGGCCGCCGGGGCTCCGGGGACCACGTTGCGCCAACAGGCGTTCGCCGCGTTGAACCAACTCGTGGTTCGCGAAGTCGTCGATCAGGAGGTGCGGAAGCACGGTCTGACGGTGCCCGACGCTTGGGTCGAAGAACAACTTGCGAAGTCTCTCGAAGACTTGGCGCTGCGGGCGCTGAAGGCGTACGGCAAGGGCGCGACTCCCGAATCGTTCGTGCGCCTCGAGTACCGCCAGCCGCTCGACGACTGGAAGGCCGCGCGCCGCGAGGACCTCGCCGAACGTTGGAAACTGTCCCGCGTCGTGCGCTTCGACGGGATGCGTACCGACCGCGTCGAACTGCAGATCATCCTGGTCGACGACGAGGCGATGGCGAAGGAAATCGCCGCGAAACTCGACGCGGGCGCCGACATGGCCGCCCTCGCGATGAAACACTCGGTCCACGAGACCGCGCGGGCGGGGGGACGCATGCCGCCGGTCGCCCGGGAAAGCTTGGCCCCCGCGGTCGCCGACCGCGCCTTTTCCCTCGCTCCGGGGCAACGGACGGGCGTCCTGTCCGTCGACGACGGATCCGGGAAGCGCCGTTTCGAAATCGTGCGCCTCCTGCGGCGTCTCCCTGCGAAATCGGTGTCTTGGGCGGAAGCCGCCCCGGAAATCGAAG
>CAIWVZ010000198.1 GCA_903916245.1 uncultured Planctomycetota bacterium
GGTCGACGCGGAGTGGAGCGAAGGCCGCGACGCACTTCGGGCGCTCTACGCCGAACTCGTCGTCGGTGGTAAGACGGGGACATGATTTCCCGCTTCGTGCTCGTGATTGCGTTGCTCGTCGCCGCGGCGCCGGGGCAGGGACGGGTCATCCTGATCGGAGTCGACGGGCTCGACCCCGAATACACGTCGCGTTGGATCGGGGACGGCACGCTTCCCGAACTCGCCGCGCTTGCGCGCGGCGGCGGGCTCGCGCCCCTCATTCCCACCAACCCCGCTCAGTCGCCGGTTTCGTGGGCGTCGCTCATCACGGGGCGCAACCCGGGTGAAACGGGCATCTTCGATTTCCTCGCCCGCCGCGCGAAGAACGGGGAGATCACCGCGGAACTCGCTTTGGTGGATCGCGTGCGACTGCCGATTCGGGCTTGGGTGGTCGGCGTGCTCATGGTCGTGATTCTCGCGCTCTCCGGTTTCGTGGCCTATCGGAGGCTCCGAGCGGGGGCCGTTCTCCGAAAAGTCCCCTTCTTCGGCACGCTTCTCGGTGCCGCTTGTTTCGTCGGAGCACTCGGGGCGTGGTTGCCCGCGTGGGTCGAGGTCCCGCGGAACGCCCGCGGCGGCGAGACACTGTTCGAGCGACTCGATCGCGCGGGTATCGGCACGGTCAACGTCTTCGCGCCGATGTCGTTCCCCGCTCCGGATCTCAAGAACGGATGCGTACTCTGCGGGCTCGGCGTGCCGGACGTCATGGGGACCCCGGGTACGGCGGTCGTCTACCGCGAAGAGCCGGTGGCGGGGGGGATGCGGATCACCCCGACGGGATGCCGCGACGTGCAGATGACGGAAGTCGGTGGCGTGTTCGCCGGCCCCAAGGTCGAAGGGCCGCGTCGTCCCGACGGCTCGCGACCGCATGTGCCGCTGAAAGTCATGCCCGCCCGCGGTCGCAACGCCGTGATCTTCGAACTCGATTCGGGGCTTTCGATCGAGGTCGTGAAAGGCGGATGGACACCGTGGATGGATGTCCCGATTCCGCTCGGGCCGCTCGGGGTTCTGTCGTCGTTGGCGCGCTTCCGCGTTCTCGAGGCGGGGGCCCGCACGATCATCTACCAGGAGCCGTCGTGTTTCGACCCTCGGCGTCCGTCTCCCGTCGCGCCGATCGTGTCACCCAAGTCGTTCGGTGCCGAGTTGACCACCGACGGACGCCCGTTCGGAACCCTCGGTTGGGCGTGCGCGACCAATCCGCTTCAGGACGAGATCATCGACGAGGAAACGTTCCTTACGCAGACGCTCGATCTCGATCGGGAGCGCGAGGAACTCGTGATGCGGGCGTTGGGTCGCACCGGTTGGAAGATGTTCTTCTGCGTATTGTCGACGCCGGATCGCGTCCAGCATCTGTTCATGCGCGACCATGATCCGTTGCATCCGCGCCACGACCCGACCGCGATCGCTCGACGCGGCGACCCGATCAAGGAGTCGTATCGCCGGATCGACGCTCTCGTCGGTCGCATCCGTCGCGAAGTCGCGTCGCGCGACGACTTGATCGTCGTCTTCTCCGATCACGGCGTCGCGCCGTTCCGCCATCAGGTCAACCTCAATCGTTGGCTCGCCGAAGAGGGCTATCTCGTCGGATCCGAGGCGGGTTCCGAACGCACCATCGAAACGTCGATCGGCGGCTCCGCGTTGTTTCCGGGAATCGATTGGACGCGCACGCGTGCGTATTCGATGGGGCTCGGGAAGATCTGGATCAATCTGCAAGGTCGCGAGCCTCGCGGCTCGGTCGATCCTTCCAAGCGGCGCGCCTTGCTCGAAGAGATTCGCACGAAGCTTCTCGCGCTCGAACATGAAGGAAAGCGCGTCGTGCGCTCGGTCGGTCTCCGCGAAGACCTCTACTCCGGGGATCGCGTCGAGGAATCCGCGGACCTCGTGGTCGGGTTCGAGCGCGGCTATCGGATTTCGTGGCAGGCGACGCTCGGCTCGCTCGACGAGCCCGTGATCATTCCCAATCGTCGACTTTGGTCGGGTGACCACTGCTCGGTGGATCCCGCTTTGGTGCCGGGAGTCTTCGTGGCGTCGCGTCCGTTCGCCGAAACCGA
>CAIWVZ010000199.1 GCA_903916245.1 uncultured Planctomycetota bacterium
CCACTTCCACCAATATCCAGAATTGTCGAACCGCGAGGTCGAGACCTCAAAGTACATCGCCGCCCGCCTCCGCGAGTTGGGCCTTTCTCCGAAAACGGGCATCGCCGGAAATGGTGTCGTCGCGGTCATCGAGGGCGGCAAACCGGGACCCGTCGTCGCCCTACGCGCCGACATCGACGCGCTTCCCGTGACGGAAGAAGTCCCAGTACCGTTCGCGAGCAAAGCCACCGCCACTTGGGAAGGGAAGACGGTCGGCGTCATGCACGCCTGTGGTCATGACGCGCATACGGCGATGCTGTTGACCGCCGCCAAATCACTCCTTGCCGTGAAAAAGGACCTCCCGGGAACGGTCGTCCTGATCTTCCAGCCCGCCGAAGAAAGTGTCCCGCTTGCCGAGCAACCCGCAGGTGCCGACCTCATGGTGAGGGAAGGGGTCCTCGAAGACCCAAAGGTGGATGCGATCTTCGGCCTGCACGTCTTTGCCGGGATGAAGGCCGGAACGATTGGGTGGCGTCGCGGTCCGATCATGGCGGCGGGTGACCGGTTCGAAATCATCGTCGAAGGCCGACAGGCTCACGGTTCGAAGCCGTGGGCGGGGATCGACCCCATCGTGACGGGCAGCGAAATCGTCGGGGCTCTCCAGACCATCGTGTCGCGCGGGGTGGACCTCACGCTCGAACCGGCTGTCGTCACCGTCGGCCAATTCGAAGCCGGAGTGCGCAACAACATCATTCCCGAAAGAGCCCGTCTCGTCGGGACGATCCGCACGTTCAACAATGCGATGCGCGCCCAGATCCACCGCCGTGTCCGCGAGATCGCCGAAAAGGTCGCCGACGCCCACGGTGCAAAGGCTCTCGTTCGCATCGAGAACGGCTATCCCATCACGGCCAACGACCCGACCCTGATGGATGCGATGCTGCCGACCCTCACTCGGCTCCACCCGACGGGAACCGTCGAAGCCACCAAGCTGACCGGGTCGGAAGACTTCTCCTTCTATGCGATGAAAGTGCCCGGGGTCTTCTTGTTCCTCGGCATCACCGAACCCTCGAAACTCGATACGTGCGACTCGAATCACTCACCTCGCTTCGAGATCGACGAATCGGCCCTTCCAACCGGCGTCCGCATGCTCACCCATCTCGCGATCGACTACATGGTGTCCCACCATCCCTGAGCGAAGTACGTCCGATGTGAAGTTGTGCAACCGGTCGAACACGTGTCACTCGATCGATTCTGAAGCATCGTGCCCTGTCAGGTCTTTGAAGTTTGCTTGTCGATGACTGTCGTGCGTATCGCGCTACTATTTCCACAATGGGATTCCATTACCGTAAGTCGATCGGGATCGGGCCGTTCAGGGTCAATCTCGGCAAGGGCGGCGTCGGCGTGTCCGTCGGAGGGCGCGGGTTTCGAACGGGCGTCAACTCCAAAGGACGCCGGTACACGAACCTGTCGATCCCGGGAACCGGATTCGGCTACCGCACATCCGGCAAGGGGTGCGCCTCCTCGGTGTTGGTGATGACCGGCATCGGACTGTTTACCCGCTACCTTTTGGAGACCTGTCTGTGATCACTTGGAAACGCCTCCTGCGCACGCCGCACTCGGAACGATTCCTCGCCGTACGCGACGGGGCGGACGCCGCGGCGGTCGACATTCACTACCTCGACACGAACCTCGCGGCGGGGACGGTTGTCCTCTTCAAGTCCGCGAACTGGCGAGAAGAAGACGTCGAAGCCCTCCTGCAAAGCTTGGACGACACGATGCTCCCGACCGTCGACATCGAATCCGGCTCGCTGACGTATACCGTTGTCCACGGGGATGTCTGGGGCAACTTCGAAGCCTCCGCCGACCCGAAGGACTAGGGGAGCGGATGGACGAGGGACGGACGCGAACGGTGTTGTGGTGGGTGGTGCTGATCGGCACCGCGCTGTCGGGCATCGGCTGCAAGGACGGCCCGACGTGGGTGATGGAAACCGCTCCCAACTGGATCGGACTGCTCGGTCTCGGGTGGACATGGAATCGCTGGCCGTGGACGCCGCTACTCGTCGGGGTCATGTCGGTGCACGCGGCGGTGCTCGCGATCGGCGGCCACTGGACCTACGCGGAGGTGCCGTTCGGTTTTCAACTGAAAGAGTGGCTCGGCCTCGAGCGCAATCCCTACGATCGGATCGGCCACTTCATGCAGGGCGTGACCCCCGCTCTGCTCACGCATGAGTTGCTGCTTCGGTTGACGCCGCTTCGCGGCGCTCGGGCCGTCGGCTGGATCGCCGTCGCCGCGGCATTGGCGTTTTCGGCAATCTACGAACTGATCGAATGGTTCGCCGCGGCGATGCTCGGCCAGGACGCCGAGGCGTTTCTCGGCACTCAGGGCGACGTTTGGGATACGCAGGCGGACATGCTCTGCGCGCTGATCGGAGCGACGACGACCATTCTGCTCGTCTTCGGCGTCCAACGCCGGCAAATGGAATCCCGCGGTTGGTTATCCGAGGGAACTTCCCCGCGATAACGGGATTCGGAGACGTATCATCGGAGGCGTGCTCCCTCCGAACCTCCTCGACGACTTCCTCGATCAGTTCCCGAACCGCATCGACCTCTTGTCGATGCCGGTCGTCTGGATCGTGCTGACGTGCCTCTTCCTCCGCACCCTTCAGAAGGCCCTCGAACTCACGCGGTCCCACCACACGTTCGATCCGCGACTGGTGTGGGTCTGCCTGATCCCGGTCGTCGGTCTCGGATGGCAATTCTTGGTCGTGGCGCGGGTGTCGGACGGCCTGCGGAACTGGTTCGTCACGCGCGGCGATCCTCAGGGCGACGCCCACTGGCCCATCGGACTCGCGTATTGCGTGGTCGGGATGGCCGCATGGCTTTCCTGCTGCATCCCGTGCCTCAACGTCGGGCTCTTCCTCGGATGGCTCGTGTTGATGATCCTCTACTGGATCCGCATCCACGACCTCGCGAAACGCATCGAAGCCTCGAGCTTCTGACGCGCGACCGCCGTCATCCTCCGGCGGGACGCGATTCCGCCTTCGGCAACCGTTCGTAAAGCCACACCCACCCGTGGGTGTCCGCGGTCTTGCGCTTTTCAAACTTCTCGATCGTCGCCATGGTGCGCGCGTATTCCCCGTCGAAGAACGCGTCGAAAGCCTCCTCGTTCTCCTTGGTCCATGTCTTCGCGCGCTTACCTTGCGTGCGCGCCTTCCCCATCTCGGACGCCTTCGCCCGAACGACCTTGACGGCGGGCATGAGACGCTCGAGCTCGGCCGACTCCTCCGCCGTGAGTGGCGTCTTGTAGCGCCACTCCCACGTGACATCGCCGACCAATAGATCCAATCGGCCGTCGCCGTTCCAGTCGACCACGTGCGACTTGACTCGACTTCCGGGTCGAGTCACGGGGCCTTCACCGTCGTCCGACGATGCGCGCTCGTGAACG
>CAIWVZ010000200.1 GCA_903916245.1 uncultured Planctomycetota bacterium
ACGTCGATTCCCCGACCGACCGGGACGGACGGACCGCCCCCCCCCCGACGTCGCGACATGGGACGGGACCGACCGACGGACGGACCGACGGGACACGGGACACGGGACACGGGACCGACGGACGAGCGGCGATCCCCCGACGCTGCGTATCTAGTATCCTATGGCGATTCGGGATTGTCGGGACGTGCGGAACGTGCGGGATCGGGCACGTACGCGGGGCGACACGGGGGCGACGTGCAGGCGAGCGGGCGACGTGCGGATTTTGCGGAATCGGGGGTCGGTCGGGGCGGGGCGGGGTCGGCGGCTCCGGGGGGTCGCGCCCGCCACGCGTTATAAGTTGGTATCTGCCCCCATCCTTGTACACCGACCATTTTTAAAACCCCGATTGCTTGGCTTGGCTACCCTTTTTCCGGTCATCGGAGCAGGGGGTTGGTGTAGTCGGTCTACCGGCAACCAAAACGCCCTATAAACGCTCCCACGCCACCGACCATTTCCCCGTCTACCTGTGAACGATCTGACCGATATTGATGCGGGGGGGTGGCACCTGAACTTAGGAGAGAGAGAGACACCCCGACACCAAGGAGGAAGGGGGAGAGGGAAGAAGGGGACTATAGGGGTAGATGGGAGAGGGGGAAGGAGGCTCGGTAGAGGGGTGGCGAGCGAGCGACGGTTTAGGTGGCGGGGGGGGCAGGGCGCGGGCTTGGGGGGACGGGCTCCGGGGGATGTGGTACGGTGTCGGCGTATGACTAAACCGAAAAGTCGAACGGACATCGAGATTGAACGGCTCATGGAGGGGATTGGTGGCGACGAGCGTCGAGAACGTCTTGTGCCGTCGAGCCTTGAGGCGGACTACCTGCGGATGGCAACTACGCAGCGTGCGCTTGACGAGGACGAAGTCCGAGAGACAATCAAGAGGCATTTGGTGGTGATGCTTGGGCAGGTGAACTCGGTGAAGGAGTTCTTGGACGTGGTGAGTCGGTTGTCGGATCTTTGCGCTTGGAAGAAGAGCGCGGAGTTGAAGGCGGCGACGGCCACGACGAAGGACGAGATCAAGGAAACCGAGGAGATTGCTCAACTCCGTCGGATGTTGGAGAAGTGAGATGTACACGGTCACGAATCCGGGTGTGACGGTTGCGGCGACGGTGTTGCCGGCTGACGCGTCGGTGCAGGGCGAAATGAAGGCGAATGCGGGAGCGGCGACTTCGACGTTCACCTGTCCTATTTCGTCGGGGGCGTATCAGGTGTTGATTGCCATCGACGTGGCGCAGAACAACGGGCTGAAGATTCGGCCTTATGTGGGCGGCACGACGCCGGGAAACATTTCGGCTCCGGCGGTGGGCACTTGGACGGACGGGATTGCCGCGACGCATTCGCGTGCGGACAACATCGTGCTGCTTGCGGACTCTGACAAGCCAATTACGGGGCTGTCGGTGCACTGCACCACCGCAGCCAACGTCATCGTGACTTGGTTTGTGTGAACCTACCCGATGATCTGAAAAAAGCGTTACGCCAACGGTTCGTCAGTGACTTCACATGGGCCACGCGAACCGTCTTGGGGTACGGGTTTTTTGACGCGCCGATGCACGATCAGATCGGTGCGTTTGCCTCCAAGGTGTTCGACGCCAAGGAGAAGTTCTCGGTCTTGCTGGCGCCTCGCGGTCACGGCAAATCGAAGCAGGTGACGGCGGGGTTGCCCGTGTGGTTGTTGTGCCGCAACCCGAATCTGAAAATTCTGATTATCCACGGCTCGGCGGGACTGGCCGAGTCGATTATGTCGGAAGCCGTCGAGCAGTTTGAACAGAACGAATTGCTGCGTGCGTTGTTTCCCGACGTCGTGTGGAAGACGCGCAAGGACGCGCCGAAGTGGAAGGCCGACGAGATTATCCTGAAGCGGAAGATCATCGACCATACGCCGAGTTTGGCGGCGACGTCGATGTCGTCCGCGAAGACGGGTCGGCACTTCGATCTGATTATCTGCGACGACTTGGTGAACGCGGAGAACACGACGACGCCCGAGCAGATCGATAAGGTGAAGACGTTCGTGAAGACGCTCTCGCCGCTGCTTATGGGCCCGAAGAGTCGCATCCTGTTGGTCGGTACCCGATGGCATTACGAAGACTGCTACGGGTGGCTGATGGGATCGAATGAGATGCAGAAGATTACGCGGTCGTTGGTGCTGACGCCGTTCAACGAGGACGGGTCGCCGGCGTGGCCAAGCAAGCACACACCCGAATCGCTCGACGCCGAGAAGGCCGCGATGGGTCCGTATCTGTTCTCGGCCAACTACCTGAACAACCCGTCGCCCGACGGAACGATGCTGTTCAACGAGGAACGCATCAATCGGTTCGTTCCGGAATACGACGCGCAGGGACGCATCAAGATCCCGGAACGGGCGGATGGACCCCGGTCGGTGTACTACTTCACGGGGACCGACCCGAACGCCGGCATTGACCAGCAACACGATCTCGGGGTCGTGATGACGGTCGGGCGCGACGACGAGGGCAATTTTTGGTTGGTGGACGTCAACGGTGGACACCCGACCGTGGACGAGATGATCGCGTGGATCCGCAAACACGTGCAGTTGTGGAATCCGATGAGTCTGCTGGTGGAGACGGTTGCGTACCAACGGCAGTTGGCGCATTGGATCCGCAAGGACGCCATGTCGAACGGGCTCGTCTATCCGATCCGGGAGATCGGCTCGGCGGAACGCGGACGCACGCAAAAGTACACCCGTATCCGGGCGCTCGATCCGTTGATTAACGCCGGGAAGTTGTGGGTGCCGTATGGCAGCCGCTTCGACGACGTTGTCAAGCAAATCGCGCTGTACTCGTCCGCGGCGCGGCACGACGACTACGTCGATACGCTCGCCGATATTTGGCAGTATGGAACCAACCCGCCGCCGCGTAAGAAGCCGCAGCCGCCGGGGAACCCGTATACGATTGCCGCGTTCACGGATCGCATACTCAACGAAACGAAACGGCGCGGCATCGCACGCGTCGAAACCACGACGAGGTACCGCTAATGGCCTCAGTTTTTAATTCCGAAGCCGCCCAGTTCATCCACGACAACATGAAGGGCAAGCCTCCGTGGTGGGAGCAGTTGATCGTCGGCTACCAACGCGAGCGTGATCGGTTTGCGAAGCCGTACTGGGACCTTGCGCGTGAGTGCTACGAGCAAGAACAGTTCACGGGATACGCGTATGCGGATCGCTACACGCTTGAACAGGTGCAGCCGCCGCGGGTTTACGGGCTTGTGCATTCGATTGAATCGCAGGTGTACAACCGAAACCCGAAGTTCTTCGTGCAGCCGATGACCGCAAAGCAGGAGAAGTTGTCGAAGTTCGCGGAAGACGCGCTCAACACCGAGTGGCTGCGCGATGCGCGGCTGCAACGTGAAGCGCGGTTGTGTCTGCGCGACACGATTCTGACGGGTTGGGG
>CAIWVZ010000201.1 GCA_903916245.1 uncultured Planctomycetota bacterium
CCACCGCGCTGCGCGGGTTGATGGACGAACAGATCGAATCGGATTTGATCCGCATCATCGACGGCATCGTCCGCTCGCGCCACCCGAAGGTGCACGGCTACCACGACCTGCTCACCCGACGCGCGGGGCCGATCCGCTTCGTGCAGTTCCACATGGAAATCGACGCGGAGCTCGGATTCCGCGAAGCGCACCGGCTGGTGGAATCGGTATCCGCCGACATTTCCCGGGCGATTCCGAACGCGCAGGTGACCGTTCACGCCGACCCTTGGCCCCTCGAACCGGACGATCTCGAAGCCCCGAAGGTTCGGGCGGTTGAGTGATCGCCGGATTCCGCGTTACACTTTCAGCCCCGGCCGGGGTGGCGAAATGGCAGCCGCAGCGGATTCAAAATCCGCCGTCCTAAACAGACGTGTGGGTTCGAGTCCCACTCCCGGCACTTCCGCGGCGGACGCGCGTCTCAGCGCGACCATTCGAAGCCGCGCACGATCCGCGTGAGATCCGTCGGATCGACGCCGCGACCGAGCGGCGACCACCCCACGACCGCGGCGATGCGGTTTCCGACGCTGCCCGCCTGAATCGTGAGCAGCACGCCGCCCATGTCCGGGTGATTCACCACGAGCGACGTGGACGGCCCCGGCTGAAGCCCGAGCCATCCGTCTTCCCAGGTCGGCAACCGACCGAACGCGCGCGTCCGTTGCACGAAGTCGTCGAACACCTCGCGCGCGAACCGCGAGGTGCGTTCACGGCGCGCGTCGGGTTCGGCGATCCAGCGACCGGAAGTTTCGGGGTCGACCGTCTGCACGATGACGTCGAAGCCGACGTCTTTGTCGTCCCAAAGATAGTGATGCGTCGTCACCGCGAGTCCCGCGACGGTCGTCGACCGCAGCGCGACGCGACGCGCGTCCTTCAGATGCGGTTCGTCCGCGCGCAGAGGCCGCGATTCCGCGGCGCGCTCGGCGTCGGTGAATCGGCGACCGAACACCGACCAAGGGTCGAACCGCGGCGGACGGGACGCGGGCCCGTCGGGGCGCGACGGCGTGCCGCCTTCCACGACGGCGACGACGGAGGGGCGACCTGTGGCGTCATGACGCAACGCGATCATGCCGCCCGGCCCCGCGACGGGTTCGTCACCGTCCGTCGGCGCGACGGGGCGCGTCGACGGATACGGATCTTCGACGGGAGGCGGCTTCGGGCGCGTCGCCGCGGCGCGCAGTTCTTCTTCGGCCGCCACCGTCTCGCGATGGATGCGGTTCTCGAACATCACTTCGACTTTTTTCCAAATGAGTTGGACGCCGCCGATCGGCACGGCGACGAAGACGAAGAAGATGAGGCCGAGGATGCACAGGCAGCCGCAGCACTGCAGCAGCGGGCCCGGTTCGGTGCTGAATCGTGATCTCACGCGGATGAGCCTACCGCGCCGGGGGGACGCCTTAGCCCGGAGGCCACGCGAGCGGACGGCCGCCCATCACGTGGACGTGCAAGTGGAACACGGATTGCCCCGCCGGAGCCCCGTTGTTGATGACGAGGCGATAGCCGTCGCCGATGCCTTGGGCACGCGCGACCTTCGCCGCGACGACGAGCAGATGGCCGAGAAGGGCCTCGTCGGCCTCGCCGACGCTCGACGTGCTGACCCAGGGCGCTTTCGGAATCACGAGCAAATGCGTCGGGGCCCGGGGCGCGATGTCGCGGATGACGATGCAGCGCTCGTCTTCGTGAAGCCTCGGCGACGGGATCTCGCCGCGAAGTATGCGGGCGAAGACGTTGCCGTCGTCGTAGGTCACGTACGCGCCCCGCAACGCACCATGACGGTGTTCCAATCCTCTTCCGACAGCACGGTGGATTCTTCCACCACCATGATCGGGAGGTCGCCGTCCTCGATGCGGTAGGCGCGTCGGGTGGCGGCGTCGGTCGAAACGAGACGGTCGCCGTCGACCACGAGGGTCGCACGGGATGCTGGGCAGCGGAGGATGGCGAGAAGGCCCGGATCGACCGGCATGTTGGCTCCTTGGCGGGGGCGGACGCCCCCAAATCACGACGCGTCTTGAGATTAGCGGATAGGCGGGGGGCGGCAAGGCGGACCGGGATTCCGAGGCCCCGGCTTAGGGGTTGGCACGGCGGCTGCTAGGATCCCCTCCCAACGAGGTGAGGGCCCTATTCCCGTGAGCAACGACATCCGAATGAAGCAGCTTCGCGACCACGCGGAGCGCGGCAAGGTCCAACTGTTCGACGCCCTGTGGTCCGACCTCGGCGACGCCGGAGCGGACGACGTGCCGGGCCTGGTCCACGCCATCGGCGGGTGGGAGACCTTCGGCAACTTCGGCAAGGCCGGAGAACTCCTGTCGGGGCTGGCGAACAAGCTCGTCGAACAGCAGAAGTTCGAACAAGCGCTCGTCCCCCTCCGTCGCATGGCGGACATCGCCCCGAAGGAGCGATTCCTCCGTTACGGGCTGTTGACCGTGTTCAACTGTCTCTACAAGGACGACCCGCGTCTCCCCGTCTATCTGCGGCACTCCGCGATCGAAGAGGCCACCGACATCAAGTCGGCCCTCGCGAAGATCGAAACGTATTTCGCCTTCTCGGTCGGCCGCTACGTGCACCACCTCACGGGTTGGGGCGCGGGCCGCGTGGAAGCGATCGATCCCGAAACCGTTTCGGTCGTGATCGACTTCCACGAAAAGAAGGGCCA
>CAIWVZ010000202.1 GCA_903916245.1 uncultured Planctomycetota bacterium
CGTGCTGCGCGAGAGCGCGCACGAGGAAGACGTGCAGCACTTCCCCGGTGGTTTGCTGGTAGCCCCGCTTCTCGAGATCGTCGACGATGGCGGCGACCGCTTTTTCACGGTCTTCCTCGGGTAGAAGTCCGACGCAAAGGGCGACGGCATTGCCCGCTTGGCATGACCCGTTGTTGCGGACCATGCCCGTCGTGGAATCCCAGAAGGCGTCGATGAATCGCTTGCGAAGCGTGTCGTACAGCGCGCGGTAGCGGGCTTCGTCGTCGGAACGTCGGAGCACGGCGGCCGCGTCGGCGACGGTCGCCGCGGCCGACGCCCAAACGGCGGTGGCGCTCACCTCGGAGGGCGTGAACCGCGACGGACCGTCACCTTTCCCATGGCCGTAGTCGTACCAGTCGCCGAGGTTGCTCGAGAGCAGACCATCCTTCGCCTGCGTACCGAGGTAGTCGACGTAAGCCTTCATGGAATCGAACGACGCGGCGAGCGTTTTTCGGTCGCCGTACCACACGTACAGATGCCATGGGAGAAGAACCGCCGTCACGCCCCATTCGGGTGCTTCGTTCCAGTAGCCGTGCGGTGGAACTCCGACGAGCCAATTCGGAACGTTCGTCGGGACGTGACCGTCGGGAAGTTGCCCGTCGCGAAGATCCAGGCAGATCTTTCCGAACAGTCCGCGCATGTCGTAGCGGTAGGAGATGGCGCGCGCCATGTGCCAGTTCTGTTCCTGCCAGCCGGCCTTCTCGCGATGCGGGCAGTCGGTCATCACGTGCGCCATGTTCGATCGAATCGACGCGTCGATGAGCGTATGAGCGGCGTTCTGCAGGTCGTCGGTCGATCGCCACGCGCCCACTTCCGGCGCATCGGCCCGAACATGGGCGAGTTCGAGGCTGCGGATCACGGGGAGCCCCGACGGGTTCGGGTGACCCTCGGGTACGGCGCCCGACACTTCGACGTATCGGAATCCCGTGTAGAAGAAGCGGTTCATGTGCGACTCGGGGCCGCCGCCGCGCAGCGTGTAGTCGCACCAGATGTCCTTGCCCGTTCCCCACGTGTAGGTGAACTTCACGCGCCCTTCCGGCGTCACGTACTCGCAGGGCTTGAATCGGACCGTCGATCCGCGTCGCCCGTCGACGGTGAAGCGCAACATGCCGGAGAGGTTCTCCGGGAACGTCCACACGAACACGCCGGGCACGGGTTCCGTGATCCGGATGGGACGGTCGATTCTCTTGACGCGCATCGGCGGTGCGGGGCTGCCTCCGACGGTCGCTTTCGGGGCCGCGACGACTGAGACGGGAGTCCACGCGAAGTCCGCGCCGCGATCCCATCCTTCGGGCCACGCTCGCGCGTCGTAGTCTTCGCCCGCGTAGACGTGGCTGAAGGTGACGGGGCCGAGCGCCGCCGTCCACGACGCGTCCGACACGACGCGGAACATGCCTCCTTCCGTCGTCGTTCCTTCGAGGTCGAGATTCAGGAGATAGGGTTGACCGGAAGAGAAGTCCGGCATGGCGTCGGTCTTCGAATAGCGACCCGGGTCGTCGACGGGGCCGACTTTCCACCACGCGTTGCCGAGCATGACGGCCAACGTGTTGCGTCCGGGCTTCAACAACGGCGCCACGTCGAAGGCCGTCGCGAAAATACGCGCGTCGTATTGCGACCACGTTTGGTGAAACACGCCGTCGGAGGCCTCGACTCCGTTGACGCGAAGAACGAAGTCGCCGAGACCGACCACCACGACGCGGGCGGATTTCACCGTCCCGAAGAGATCGAACGTCTTTCGTAGAAGCGGGTTCGTGAACGGGGCTCCTTTGAAGAGTTCCGCGGGAGGCGCGATCCATCGACCCTCCGGGCGCACGTTCGCGAGCACTTCGGGAGGCGGTGGATCGACGGGCGTCGTCGTGCACGCGAGCAGAACGAGGAGGAGCGTCGACGCAAAAAGTCGAGTGTTCATCGAGGCGAATCTCCGGAATCGCCCCAAGCGTAGCCGTGCGGGAGCGGGGACGGATCGTCGTCCCCGACCCCGGCTCAGGTGGAGAAGTACGTCGCCTGAGGGTGGTGGAAGACGAACGCCGACGTGGATTGTTCGGGCTCGATCTGGTGGCCTTCGGTGAGCGACAATCCGATGCGTTCGGCGCCGAGAAGCCGGAAGAGACCTTCCTGTTGTCCGAGATCGGGGCAGGCGGGATATCCGGGGGAGTAACG